>CANGHM010000038.1 GCA_947453775.1 Rickettsiales bacterium
AATAAGGCATTGGCTAATTTCCAGGTTATTTTTATTTAAATAGCTAAATAACTCACCAGTAATCCAGTTGGCCGCGCTTTTAGCATCTGCTTGTTTTGCCACTGCCTCAAAGTAGCTAGCTATTTCAAGCTCCGCTACTAACACATCAGCATCGTATTTGCTAAGTGCAAATTGCTCGACGTAGCGACGAGATTGAGCCTGGGGCAGCTCAGGCATACTGTCCTTAATTTCTTGGATATAGGCATCTTCTAAAATCAAAGGAAGTAAGTCAGGATCAGGAAAATAGCGATAGTCTAAAGCATCTTCTTTTGATCGCATAACTCTGGTTTTGCCGGTATCGGCATCAAAAAGCCTGGTTTCTTGATCGATTTGCCCGCCGGACTCCAAAATTTCCACTTGCCTTAATCCTTCGTGCTCAATAGCTTTTACGATATTTTTAATCGAGTTTAAATTTTTAATTTCACACCTGACCCCCAAAGGATCACCTTTTTTGCGCACAGAAACGTTAGCATCGCATCTAAGCGAGCCTTTTTCCATATCCCCATCGCATGTGCCAAGACACCTCAGTATGCTGCGCAATTTCTTTAAGTAGGTAGCGGCTTCTTCTGGCGAGCGCAGATCTGGCGCTGAAACTATCTCCATCAGGCCTATTCCAGCTCGATTTAAGTCTATTAATGTGTATAAAGGCGTTGCATCGTGGATGCTTTTTCCAGCATCTTGTTCCAAGTGAATGCGCTCTACGCGAATAATCTTTTGCTCGCTACCTACCTCAATCTCAATATGACCATCGGAAACAATAGGGTGGTAAAATTGCGATATCTGGTATCCACTTGGTAAGTCTGGGTAGAAGTAATTTTTTCGATCAAATGCTGAAAATTTATTGATTGTGCCATTAATAGCAAGACCAGTTTTAATCGCCTGCTGCACACAAAATTCATTTAATATCGGCAACATACCAGGCATTGCCGCATCGACAAAAGAGACTTGCGAGTTGGGATCCTGACCAAAAGTGGTAGCAGCTTGTGAAAAGAGTTTGGTATTAGAGGTTACTTGCGCGTGAACCTCAAGACCTATTACATACTCCCATGTATCTGTTTTGCCTTTAATATACATATAGTTAAAAACCTTTGGGTGTAAAGTTTATATTAATACTGCGCTCTATGGCCATGCTCACTCGCACTACCATTTCCTCATCAAAATGCTTGCCTATTACCTGCATCCCCAAGGGCAATCCATCGCCCGATAATGCCGCAGGTACTGAGCTAGCTGGCAATCCTGCTAAACTAGGAGGAATAGTAAAAATATCGTTCAAATACATATCTGTCGGATTATCTTGCTTAACATCCACAGGAAAGCTTGCACTAGGCGCAGATGGCATTAAGATCGCATCGACTTGAGCAAACGCAGCGATAAAATCGTTATATATTAACCTGCGGACTCTTTGTGCTTGTGTATAGTAGGCGTTAATTAAGCCCGAAGACAAAACGTGAGTTCCTATCATGATGCGTCTTTTTACCTCATGACCAAAGCCTTGCGACCGGCTTAAACTATACATCTGATCTAAATCTTTTGCCCCATCTGCACGAAAGCCATAGCGCACACCATCGTAACGAGCCAAATTTGATGCAGCTTCTGCTGGCGCAATAACGTAATATACAGGCAGTGAATAATCGATATGGTCTAGGTTAATTTCAATTATTTGCGCCCCTTGCTGCTCTAAAAGTTTAGCCGTACTTAGCCACATGTCAATAATTTCAGCATCAAGGCCCGATTTATTAAGCAAATTAACCGGTAAGCCAATTTTAACCCCCTTCAAAGATGCATCGATGTTAGCTAATAAATCTGGCACTGCAAGGGTGCTGCTGGTTGAGTCTTGCTCATCAAAACCCATAATGGTTTGCAGCGATAAAGCTGCGCTAGCTACATCTCTGGCAAATACACCTGATTGGTCTAGGGAGCTGGCAAATGCAATTACCCCAAACCTCGAGCATCTGCCGTAAGTTGGCTTTATACCTACTATGCCTGTAAAAGCAGCTGGCTGGCGGATAGACCCCCCCGTATCGGTTCCAAGGGTTGCCATAGCGCTAAAAGCTGCAACAGCAGCAGCAGAGCCTCCGGAAGATCCTCCTGGCACAAGCAGCTGATCTGGATTTGAATTTGCCCGCCAAGGATTAATGCACTTACCAAAATAACTAGTTAAGTTACTTGAGCCCATGGCAAATTCATCGCAATTGGTTTTACCCAGCATAACCACGCCAGAATCAAGCATTTTGCTCAATACTTTTGCATCGTAATTTGGCACAAAATTGCTCAGCATTTTTGATGCACCAGTAGTTCTAATTCCCTTACTGCAAAATAGATCCTTCACACCAACGGGTATGCCCTCTAGTGCTCTGAAATTATTATTGTGGATATTTTTGTCAGCTTCTTTAGCCGCCAAAATCGCACCTTCTTCATCGATCGTAATATACGAATTTAAGTTTTCATGCTTTTTAATTTGCTCTAAATGCGCTTGAGTTAGCTCTAGGCTGGAGAATTTTTTTGCCTTTAAGCCCTCTAAAGCATCTGGAATATTTAACTTATTTAGTTGACTCATATTTATTACTCAATTACCTTTGGTACAACAAAGCACTTTACTTCTTTTGCCAGCTTACTTTGCGCCCCTGGGGCATTGCTCAGCAATTCGCTAGCCAAAGCTTGGTTTGCAACTAAATCTGTGCGCATAGGCTGATTATGTGTGCTTATGGACTTTAAAGGCTCAATATTTGTACAATCTATATCTTGCAATACTTTAACCATATCTAGTATGTTATTAAATTGCTTGATAAAATCATTTAATTCATTTTCAGTAAAGCTTAATTTAGCAAGCTTAGCAATTTTTACTACATCAGATTTATCAGGCATATATTTATAAATTTTATTTAGCTCTCTCTACAAACGAAGCATCTTCGACCTTAACAATAATTTTCTCACCACTACTCAGATAAGGTGGCACCTTAATAGTCATGCCGTTGCTCAGCACAGCTGGTTTATACGATGGTGCGGAAGTAGAGCCTTTAATGGATGGCTCAGTATGGCTAATTTCTAGCACGACAGTATTGGGCAAAATAAAATTAATAGGAGAGCCTTCAAATAGCTCTATTTCTATAGTCATACCATCTTGCAAGAAAGCTAACAAATGCTTATCGATTGTTTTTTGCTCTACTTCAATTTGCTCAGCATCGCTTACGCTCATAAAATACAGTATTTCTCCAGACTCATAAAGAAATTGATATGCTTTTTTCTCTAGGTAAGCTTTTTCAATATATTCACTTGAGCTAAAACGATGATTTAATTTGGTTCCAGTTTTTAGCTCCTTCATTTCAGCTTGAATATAAGCTGGGCCTTTACCTGGTTTTACATGCTCCGGTGGTTTGCTAATAGACCATAGGCGGTTTTCATGCACAATAACGTTGCCCTGCTTAAGGGAATTTGCGGATACTTTCATAACTACGATAAAACTTGCTTATAGATCAAAAATATACTTTTTACTGCAAAATGTCAAAAACAAAATACTCATTTGCGCAAGTATGTTAGTAGCTGCAACCGGCAAATCTAGGGTTATCCCAATCACAAGGCTTGCAAGATTGACTATAACAGAAAAAAAAATACTAACAGCGAGCATTTTGCCTGGCGTATTGCTGATCATACGAGCAAAAAACACCGGTATTAGCAGCAAGCTGTTAACCATGAGCCCACCAATAACTTGCACTAAAGCACTGATGCATAATGCAGCGATAAATAAAATTGCTAAATGCAAAGTTTGTGTTTTAATACCATAGCTAAAGGCCAGCTCTTCATTGATCGACAGTATTATTATAGTGTTGAAATATTTGTATAACAGCACGCCAACTATAGCTGCAAGAGTAGCTAATAAATATACATCTTGCCGGTTTGCTAAAAAAATATCCCCAAGCAAAATGCTTTCTATCTCAAGACTAATATTTAGCCGATCTGATATAACAATTCCCAAAGCAATTAAGCTTGTAGTAGCTATATTTAGTACTATATTGTGCTCGTTAAAATATAATTTTAAACACGTGCTCAAAAGCACAAAAGCAATTGCAACAATAGCAGTAGCAACAAAAAGAGGAGTATGCGTAATTGCATTGATTAGCGCTGAAAGTAGCAATATATGTATTATCCCATCGCCTAAATTAGCATATCTATTCCACACTAAGACGCATCCTATTGTGGGTAATAAAATCGAGCTAAATATCGATGCTAAAAGTATAATTAACATTTTAAATCCTGCTATAACGCCAAATTAGGATTTAAAAAGTAGCTTGCCTCATTAGCCAACCCTCCTTCAATCCGCTCAAGAGTAGCCCAGGCTATCATTGCTGCATTATCAGTGCACAAACTAACTGGTGGAGCAACCAGTGATATATCCCTTTTTTGCAGAGCATGACTCATATATTGCCGAATATATAAATTTGCAGCAACCCCACCAGCTAACACAAACGCATCAGGCACATAGTCTAACATCTGTATAGCATTGATTGCTCTCATAGTAAGAATTTGAGCAATCGTATGCTGCAAGGATGCACATACATCAGCCACGAAATCTTGATTTGTGCTGCGCAAGCTTTCTATCAAAAGGCGAGTAGCGGTTTTAAGACCGGAAAAAGACATATCAGCACGGCTTTTATTGGTCATCGCAAGAGGCAATGTATACTTAAATGGGTCACCACTTTTAGCCATCTCCTCAATTGCAGGCCCGCCAGGGTATTGGAGTCCAAGGATTTTTGCAGTTTTATCGAAACACTCACCCACCGCATCGTCCAAACTTTGACCTAAAATTTTATATTGCCCCACACCTTTAACCGAAACAAATTGGCTATGACCACCCGAAATAAGCAATACAATGTAAGGATAAGTAAGATCACTAGTTAAGCGGGGGGTTAATATATGCCCCTCAAGATGGTTAATGTTGATTAGGGGTTTTCCAGTCACATGCGCTATAGCCCTTGCATGCATTAAGCCAACTATGAGCCCACCAATGAGACCAGGGCCGCTTGTAACACCAATGGCATCAATTTGGCTTAAAGTAATTTGAGCCTTTTCCAAAGCATGCTCTATGCAATAGCTTAAATTATCCAAGTGCTTTCGAGCTGCTATTTCGGGCACTACGCCCTTAAAAGGCATATGGTCATGATGTTGTGAAAGAACGATGTTCGATAAAATATGCTTTTGGCTAGTAACGACGCTAGCAGAGCTTTCGTCGCAACTGGACTCGATCCCAAGAACTTTAAGCATTAAGTTGATTAATTTTTTCTGTCGCCAAAGAATCTTAGCATGTAGACAAAAAGATTAATTATATCCATGTATAGGGTAAGAGCTCCAAGAACAGCCATTTTTTGACCATACTCTCCACCACCAGCTTGGTAGTATATGACTTTAAGCTTTTGAGTATCCCATGCAATCAGGCCCATAAAGATAAAGATGCCTAAAAGTGAAGTGGCAAAATACACAGCTGAACTTTGCATAAAAATATTAATGAGCGATGCAATAATTATACCAACCAAACCCATAGTCATAAATGATCCCATAGATGTTAGGTCTTTGTTGGTTGAGTAACCATAAATACTCATGCCAGCGAAAGAAGCCGCGCACACAAAGAATG
>CANGHM010000039.1 GCA_947453775.1 Rickettsiales bacterium
CCCGATTATATAACTCAAAAGCAATATCTCCGCTACCTGCGGCGCTATCTAAGATTCTGGCATCTAGCTTAGTTACCAGATCGCAAAATTGCCTTTTCCACACCTTGTGCAAATTTAAGCTCATAACGTCGTTCATCAAATCGTATTTACCAGCAACTTTGCTAAAAACCTTGTGTATAAAATTGGCCTGAAACATAACTAATATTTATATTTTTTTATCAAACACATCATATTGCACAAAGCGAAAACTAATATTGGTACGAAACTAGCCAGCATAGCGCTATTGAAATAATGTATTAGAAAATTTACCGATATATTCATACATAAAAATACCACCAACCCCACAAGAGCAGAATCAACAATGTTGCGAAAAATATAATTTTTATCAAACCGCAAAAAACAAAATGGCATAATGCCAAATAATACTATCCACAAAGGCTTAAATAGCTGCTTATAATAATATAACTCCAAAAGCTGAGTCGAAAGACCGCATTTTTTTGCGCTAGATATTAAATCAGGCAATCGCCAAAATACAGAATAATACATCTCTGTATTATATTCTACAACATCTTGAGGCTTTATATTAGTTTTTAAAGTATAATTAGCCAACTCTAGCAGGCCAGTAGAATCATACTTGGCACAATCTGTCAAATTCAATTGCCCTTCAGATATTTTGCCACTTTTGCAATTAAAAGATGAATCCAAACCATCATTATCTAAATTTAAAATCATAACATCTCGCATTACCCCACTTTGCACATCAAAGCCAGCAAGGCGCAAAAACCTTTGCCCGCCGTCAAGACGCTCCTTTAGCAAAACATTATAATAAATACCACTTATTTTATGCGTTAATTGCCCCTCTAATTGCTGATAATTTTTAAGCATAATACTGCTGATGGGCGAAAAAACCAGCAATAATATTACTCCTACCAATAAATTTACTACGCACAGAATCTTAATAACAAATGCTATCGATAAACCACTGCTAAAGATGTTACCAAGCTGACCACTTTTAAGCAAAATATTGATAAAAACAGTAGCAGCAAGAAGGGAAATAACGGGGGTAATTTCAAATAATAAATATGGTAGTTTGTAGATGATTAATTTTGCAAGATTAATTATTCCCAAATGCAATGAGGCAAATTTGACCAAAAGATCAAAGGCGGTAATTACCATTATCACAGCAGTAATAATGGCAAACATCCCGGCAAGCCTCTTACCATACTCCTTTTTGAGATAGTGAAAAATAATCATGCGCCAATTTTGAGTTGCTAATGCGCAGATTATAGCAACTTTTTAGAAGTAATCATAGCAATTTAATAGTTGCAGTTAGAGGCGATATATGTCAAGATGGAATAGTAGCTTATAATCAAGATATTTTTAACCAAGATTTTATTTAGTATAACGCTTATGTCAAGTAAAATTCCTGATTTTACCACCATCGATCAGTGTCTGCCACAAGTGGAAGATAATCGATTTAAGCTCGCCGTGATCGTATCTAAGAGAGCCCAAGAAATAGCCAACTCAAGCAATGAAGCAATATTTTCCAGACGCAAAAGTACCGTTGTAGCATTGCATGAATTATCCGAAGGGATATTAAATGTTGAAGGAATAAAGCAAAAAATTATCACCAGCCTGCAAAAACATAAAAGATCTGATCGTCAAATATCGGCTTAAAATATCGACGATATGAATAAATCCCAAGAGCTTGGAGATCAAGAAGATGAGCTAAGCTTAGCCCTTACCGACGACTTTATGCTAAGCGAAGCCGACTTAATGCTTAGCGACGATGACATGAGCATATCGCTGGAGGAAGAAGAATATTCAAAAGATAAAAACTAAAATTGTGTTTTATCTATGGTCGATTACGATCAAATATTATCGCAAATAGGTTGCGATAAAAACATAGATAAAGACTTGGTCAAAAAAGCTATTAGATTCTGTGTAAAATATCACGGCAACCAAATGCGCGATTCTGGCCAGCCGTATTACACACACCCCATAGAAGTTGCGCAAATCGTCTCGCAACTAGGACTAGATACTGCAACTTTAGTTACAGCCCTATTGCACGACACAATCGAAGACACAGATCTAACATTAGAGGAAATTAGCAACCAATTTAGCCCCGAGATAGCTTTTTTAGTCGATGGAGTAACTAAGCTTAAAAAAGTAAAGCTCACAAAAGAGCAAGTTAGCCAAGCTGAGAATTTTCGCAAGTTGATGCTTGCCATGGTCAAAGATATGCGAGTTTTGTTGGTAAAATTAGCCGACAGATTGCACAATATGCGCACTATATTTGCTAAATCCGATGCAAAACGGGCAAAAATTTGCCTTGAAACGTTGGAAATATATGCCCCCCTAGCTGAAAGAATTGGAATTAATAAAATTAAAAACGAGCTACAAGATATATCTTTTGCGAATTTATATCCTGATGTCTATAAAATGGTGATTAATAAATTAAACGACATATCTTCTAATCGCCAACTATTAATTAAGAATATTATTTACGACCTACAGGAAACTTTAAAAACTCAAAATATTAATTCGGAAGTAATTGGCAGAGAAAAATCTCCGTATTCGATCTGGACCAAAATGGTCAATAAAAAAACTTCTTTTGAAAGTCTTTGCGATATAATAGGTTTTAGAATTTTAGTACATTCGGTGGAAGATTGCTATAAAACTTTAGGCTCAATACACTCTAAATATAAAAGCATACCAGGGACATTCCACGATTTTATCAGCTCACCTAAACCCAACGGATACCAATCTTTACACACCGTAGTAACTGGCCCACTTAAACGCAGTATTGAGATACAAATTCGCACTTATAATATTCACGAAATGGCTGAATTAGGCTTTGCTGCCCACTGGATATATAAACAAAATTATCACTCAGGCGAAATTCAAAATTATAAGTGGATAAGGGAGATAATATCGATTTTAGAGCACTCAAATAATTCCGAAGAAGTACTCCAGCACGCTAAACTAGCAATGTACGAGGATCAAATATTTTGCCTTACCCCTAAAGGAGATATTGTTTCCCTGCCAAAAAAAGCCATCGCCATCGACTTTGCCTATGCGCTTGATTCCAAATTAGGACATCATTGCATAGGGGTAAAAATTAACGGCAAACTCTCGCCCCTAAATAGCATCTTAAAAACCGGCGACTTAGTTGAAATCATCACTTCCGCTCACCACACCCCTAAACGCTCTTGGATAGAGCTGGTAGTGACAGGCAAAGCAAAATCAGAAATTACAAGATTCCTGCACGAAAGCGAAATTGAATCGCACATACAACTGGGGAAAAATTTACTTGAAGGAGCTTTTTTAGCCGAAAAAGTCCAAGGCATTGAAAAAATTATCCAAGAGGTAGCGCTTAAATTAGAAAAAACCGTAGAGGAGCTATATTTAAGTGTCGCAAAGGGACAAGTTGTAACCCACGAGATAGTCAATTTAGCCAATATACAAAAACCAAAAAGTAATTTATTTTTTAAATTTATCAGGAATAAAAACAAAAAAGTCCAAAATCCACAAGTTTCAATCGCAGGCCTATCGCATAATCTGTTAGTGCATTTTGCCAAATGTTGCTTACCAGTTCCTGGAGATAAAATTATCGGCCTACGAACTTCTGGCAAAGATGTAGTGGTGCATATGATAGATTGTAAATTAACTTTGCACACCTCTAGCAAACAAAAACTTAATTTATACTGGGAAAAAGAAACACACGCCCATAAATATATAACTAAAATCAGAATCATTGCAAAATCTGATCCAGATACAATATCTTTTATTACCTCTTGCATGCCTAAATACAAAATTGGTATGATAAATTTAATAGCAAAAAAGGTGGATGAGTTTTTTCATGATATAGTATGTGATATAGAGGTAAGTAATTTGGCAGATTTAAACACTTTTCTTATGGCTCTTAAAGCAGAAAAATTAATTTATTCAGTCTCAAGGGTAAAAACATGATCTTAGGAATAGGAACCGACATAGTTAATAAACATCGGATTAAACAAATACTTAATAATTTTCCCAATACATTTGCCAAAAAAATCCTATCTAATTTGGAGTTAAGGGTTTTTGAAGAACTTGCCAATTTAGAGCAAAAAGTAGCTTACTTAGCCAAAAGATTTGCTGCAAAAGAGTCGATAGCAAAGTCAATAGGAGCGGGTATTGGGGCTTTAGGGCTAAAAAATTTACAAGTCTTAAATCACGCAAATGGCAAGCCTTACGTGCGAATTTTAACTGAGCTAGGTAAGTTTTTTCCCGCTTGCGAGAATGTACAAATAGACATATCTATTTCCGATGAAAAAGAATATGCCGTAGCTTTTGCATTAGCTCATAGGCAATAATTAACTATTTGATTATATGAGCAAAACAAAAACACAGTATGTATGCAACAATTGCGGCAGCATAACGCACAAATGGTTTGGTAAATGCTTTGATTGCGGGGAATTTAATACCATCGACGAAGAGATCATATCTAAAGAATTACCCACCAAAGGACCAGCTGGCAAGGTCATTGCGGTTGAAAACTTAAATCAAGAACTTAAAGACAAAGAGCGCATCTACTCTTCCAACCAAGAGTTAAACCGCATACTTGGCGGCGGATTGGTGCGCGGTTCGGCAATTTTAATAGGCGGAGAACCAGGTATTGGCAAATCCACGCTTTTACTACAGCTGATTATTTCACTGAGCAAAGGAGGGCTAAACTGCCTTTATGTTACGGGGGAAGAATCTAGCGAGCAAGTAAAACTCAGGGCTCAAAGATTAGAGCTGCTGAGCGATCTAGCAGATAGTAACGTTAGCTTACTGGCACAAACTAATCTTGAAGACATTAAAGCTACCGCCCTGAGCATCCAAAATCTTGACCTAGTCATTATCGACTCGGTACAAACGATTCATAGCAATCAAATTTCAGGTGCTCCGGGCACAGTCTCGCAAATTAAAATGATCTCCCATGAGCTAATATCCTACACTAAGCAAAAAAATGTGATCCTTATTTTAGTCGGACATGTTACTAAAGATGGCCAAATCGCCGGACCCAAAGTCTTGGAACATATGGTCGACACAGTACTATATTTTGAGAGCGATCAAAATTATTATCTGCGCATTTTGCGGGCTATTAAAAATCGCTTTGGCGGGGTCAATGAAATTGGGGTCTTTGAGATGACCGACAAAGGTTTGCAAGAGGTGCAAAACGCCTCTGAGCTATTTATTGGCCAACGCAGCGCTCCAATCGTTGGTTCAAGTATTTTTGCAGCCATAGAGGGCTCAAGACCCTTTCTAGTTGAAGTACAAGTTCTACTTGCCCCTTGCAATATGCCAATGCCCAGAAGATCGGTTGTTGGATGGGACTTAAACAGATTGGCAATGATTTTAGCGGTCCTTGCCGTTAGGTGCAAATTGAATATTGCCAATTTTGAGGTATACTTAAACGTTGCCGGAGGTTTTAAAATAAATGAACCAGCTGGAGATTTAAGCGTAGCGGCGGCTGTGATTTCCTCAGCGCTAAATATAGCTTTGCCACTCAACAGTGTATTTTTTGGGGAAGTAAGCCTATCGGGTGAGATAAGACCCGTCAGCCAA
>CANGHM010000040.1 GCA_947453775.1 Rickettsiales bacterium
ACCATGTCTACTTTATTCATGAATACAACGATATGAGGAACACCAACCTGACGAGCCAACAATATATGCTCTCTAGTTTGAGGCATAGGGCCATCAGCGGCTGAAACAACAAGAATAGCGCCGTCCATTTGAGCAGCGCCCGTAATCATGTTTTTTACATAGTCAGCATGCCCGGGGCAATCCACGTGAGCATAGTGACGAGCAGCAGTTTCATACTCAACGTGAGCAGTGGAAATTGTAATACCTCTAGCCTTCTCCTCAGGAGCAGCGTCGATATCGTCGTATCCTCTTTTCTTAGTATTACCCTCAACAGACAATACAGATGTGATAGCGGCAGTTAGTGTGGTTTTACCATGGTCAACGTGACCGATAGTTCCGATGTTAACGTGAGGCTTATTTCTTTCAAATTTAGCTTTTCCCATAATAATTTAACCTGTTTAATTTTAGTTTAAGTAAAAAAATTTTTAAAATCTTGCTTCTCATTCTGGAGCGGGTGATGGGAATCGAACCCACACAGCCAGCTTGGAAGGCTGGGACTCTACCATTGAGCTACACCCGCTATAACTCTACCTATACTGGTGGAGGGAGCAGGATTCGAACCTGCGTAGGCTCTCGCCGGCAGATTTACAGTCTGATGCCATTGTCCACTCGGCCACCCCTCCAGAGGTCATGTATGTAAGATAATACATTTTTTCATTAAAAGCAATTCCCTATGAGGCCTATTTACAAAAATTTTTTATATTTATATTTTAGGTTATATTAGATTTAACGGATACCTAGTTTAAAATATATCATTTCAATAAAAAAATGCACACTTATTTCATTTACGGCAAGCACGCAACATTAGCAGCATTGCAAAATCCAAAACGCTCAATTAAAAAAGCTTTTTGCATAAAAGACTTTTGGCAAAATCCTGATTTTAAAAAATATATCAATATGCACCATTTTCAAGAAAAAACCAGAGCAGAGCTAGACAAACTATTGGGAACAAATTGTGTGCATCAAGGAATAGCTATAGAAACTCAAGCCCTGACATGCAACGAAATAAAAGACTTAGACCTTAGCAAAGAGAAAACAATAGTAATTTTGGATCAAATCACAGATATGCATAATTTTGGCAGCATCTTAAGGTCCGCCAGCACCTTTGGTACTAAAATTATTATAACCGCATCTAAAAATTGCGTCAAAGAAAATGGCACCTTGGCCAAAACATCTAGCGGAGCTTTAGAAATGGTGCAAATTGTTGAAGTGGTTAATATCAATCAAACAATTGAATTTTTAAAAAAAATAGGCTTTTGGATAATTGGGCTAGATCATAATGCAAATAGCTATCTACACAACTACTCCATACCAAATCAAGTAGCTATTATTCTTGGTAGTGAAGGTAGTGGAATAAGAAAATTAACAAAAGAAAAGTGTGACTCATTAGTAAAAATACCAATACTACAAGAGAATAGCCTAGATAGCCTGAATGTTTCAGTAGCTGCGTCAATTTCGCTATATGAAATATTTAAACAAAGAATTTAAAGCAAAAAAATACCAAAAACTTGCCATCATGCCGCTTTACATATATCATTGACTATTAAGAAATATTTATAACATAAACTATAAAATATATGACCAAAAACATTAAAATGTGGATTATCACCTTATTTTTCGTCATTTTTACAAGCCAAATAACACAGGCAGATGACTCTACCATCAATGAAAATAAAGCCCAAGATCATCACTCGAAAGAATATTATACAAAACAAATAGATGGTCTTTTTGACATTGTCTGCAAAGACTATGTCGAGCCACCAGAGAAACAACAAATGATTGATGCAGCCATAAAAGGCATGCTCCAATCACTAGACCCACACTCATACTATTTTATCGATGAAGAATTAAGCGACTTTATGAACCAAACCGAAGGACATTTTGGAGGGATCGGCGTGGAAATAACTTACGAAGAAGGTTTAATTAAAGTAATATCGCCAATAGACGATTTGCCAGCGGATAAAGTCGGCATCAAGCCAGGAGACTATATCGTGTATGTTGACGATGAGTCGGTCAAAACACTAGGATTTTACAAATCTGTCAAAAAAATGCGCGGTAAAGAAGGAACTAAAGTAAAACTTACCATAGCACGAGATGGAGAAAATAAACCACTAGAATTTACCTTAATACGCGATATTGTGAAAATTCAATCAGTTAAATACCGAGATGAAAACGACATAGCATATGTTCGCATTAGTACATTCAATGAAAATACCACAAATGAATTAAAACAAGCATTTGTGGAACTAAGAAAAAATAAAAACCTAGAAGGTATAATTTTAGATTTACGCAATAATGGCGGAGGTCTATTAGATCAAGCTATCAAAGTATCAGAGTATTTTATCGAATCTGGAAAAATCGTCTCCACAAAAGGCAGGCATGCAGCGAAAGATGCAACATTCAATTCAAACGTATTTGCCGACAAAGCCCCCAAATTAACCATGGTTACTTTAATTAATTCAGGCTCAGCTTCAGCATCTGAAATTGTTGCAGGAGCCTTGCAAGACCATGCAAGATCGATTATCTTAGGCACTAAATCATTTGGGAAAGGATCTGTACAAAGCATTTTTCGCATAGACCAAAGATCTGCCATGAAAATCACAACTGCAAAATACTACACCCCAAACGGCAGATCTATACAAGCCGAAGGAATCCAGCCAGATATTTTTGTAGAAATGGCCAAAGTCGAATACTCTAATCCCGAGGATGAAGAAAAAAAGAAAGTTTTTGAAAAGTCATACAGCAATCATCTAAAGGGAGAAAAAGAGCTCACTAAAGAGCAAGATACAAAAATCACAACACCACCTAGCAACGAAAAGAAAATTGATCAGCTAAGCGATATTTATAAAAAAGATTATCAATATGCCAGAGCATTTGACCTGATTAAAGCCTTAAATATAGCTAAAAATAAAGATCTAATAAAAAATAAATAGCCAGTTAGAAAAAATTACAAGATGCAATGATTAGTGTAAACATTTTGCACATCATCGCTTTCTTCTAATGCATCTATCAGCTTCATCAAAGTTTTTAGCCTCTCTTCATCTTCAATTAAGATATTATTGCTAGGCCTCCAACCTATATGCGCCACAGCAGGGTCTCCCAAATATTTAGATAAAATATCCATACTATTTGCAAAATTCACAATATTTGTATAAAAAGTATGCAGCTCATCATCTGAGACGAAATCCACAGCATCAATCTCAATAGCTAGCTCCATAACCTTATCACTATTAGCCAAACTCACAGGATACGACAATATTCCCACATGCTGAAACATAAAACTAACACTACCCGTCTCGCCCAGATTACCACCATACTTACTAAACAAAGAGCGTACATCAGAGGCAGTTCTATTGCGATTATCAGTTAATGCCTCAACTATTACAGCTATACCACCGCTAGCAAAGCCTTCATACCTAATCTCAAAGTATTCATCCTGATTATCATCGCCACTACAGTGCTTAATAGCTTTATCAATACGCTCTTTAGGTAAGTTAGCACCTCTAGCAATAGAAATAGCATGTCTAAGGCGACTATTGCTCTCAGGATCAATACCACCAGCCTTAGCAGCTGTAATGATGTCTCTGACTAATTTGGTAAAGATTTTAGCTCTTTTTTGATCTTGAGCACCTTTGCGATGTTGAATATTTTTAAATTTTGAGTGTCCTGCCATAAAACCCCATCAAATTGTTAAGAACTATTTATATCTATGTATTATTCTGCCCTTTGTAAGATCATAAGGGGTCATTTCAACCTTAACCTTATCAGCAGCAAGGATTCGAATACGATTTTTACGTATCTTGCCAGAAATATGAGCCATAATTTCATGACCATTATCAAGCTTTACCCTAAAAGTACCACCAGGCAAAGCCTCAAGTATTATACCCTCTAACTCTATTAACTCTTCTTTTGTCGACATAATGATGCGATGATGTTTAATGATTTTGCTCGTTTAAATTAAATTTGCAGATTGAAAATTGATCGTTAAAATCGTAAAATATAACTGTAACAGAAAATGTCGAGTATATCAAATTATGCTC
The DNA here is from genome assembly GCA_947453775.1 of Rickettsiales bacterium. GTDB lineage: Bacteria > Pseudomonadota > Alphaproteobacteria > Rickettsiales > Rickettsiaceae > CANGHM01. The sequence goes on from CANGHM010000040.1 coordinate 4,080, forward strand.
ACTATTTCTGATAAATAAAATTAATAAGTTAAGCTAAAAATAATCATAAAAATATATCTAGCAACAAAGGTTGCGTTTTTACGAAGAGCATTTTTAGTATATGCTGTGTATTAATAATCAAATTTAGGGATTTACATGTTAGATAATGCAATAATAGGGATATATCTATGCTTTTTGCTTGCTGTAGGTCTTTACAACAAATCCAGAAGTGACAATATGCGCCACTACGCCCAAATCACTCCAAACATACAAAGTAAACTATATTTGCTATTTGCAACTCTGTTTACTAACAGCGTTGGTGGTGGAACGGTCTTTGGCTTATCTGAAAGAGTTTTTAGCCAGGATTTATCTTATGTTTATGCCGTAGCGCTTACGGTTATTATAGACCTTCTAGCAGCAACATTTTGGATACCCAAGATCGCAAAATATTATGGCGTAATTAGCTTGGGAGAAATTTTTGCAAAATACTATGGCAAACTGGGTCGAATATTTATTGGCATAACCGCAAGCATGGTATCATTTGGATATGTTGCAATTCAGATATCTGTAAGTAGTCGAATTTTTGAATATATTTTACATGTAAACTACGTTGAAGGAGTAATATTAAGCTACCTAATTCTTATTACATATACTGCGATAGGGGGCTTAAAATCCATTGTAATGACTAATTTTTTACAATTCATAGCTACTATAGCCTTTGTACCAATAGTGGCAATAATAGGGGTTTATCATTTAGGAGTACAGAATTTTTTAGTCATGATACCTGAAGCAAAATACAATATCCAATATTTTACACAAGATATATTTTTATTGTTTCTAAGCTTTAGTTTTTTAGGCATGAATCCTTCGTTTATTCAGCGAGCTTTTATGACAGAAAATTATCGCCAAACCCAAAAAGCCATTTTGATAAAATCTGGTATATACCTGCTTTTCTTGGTATTTATAGCAATCAATGGACTAATAGCCCATGTTTACTGCGCTGATTTAACAGATAGCAACATGGCTATGTTAGCACTAGTAGATAAAATAATACCGATCGGAATCAAAGGGTTGGTTATATTAGGCTTTTTAGCAGCTATTATGTCTAGTGCCGACGCAGAGCTTAACATCGCCTCTATTAGCTTAATTAACGATGTATTCATACCCATTTTTAATCTAAAAGATAATAAAATAATGGTCCTACTTACACAAATTGGCACAGTAATTATTGGAAGTTTTGCAATATTTTTAGCATTACGCTTTCATAATATTATTGAGTTAATACTATTCGTAGGAGGACTATGGCTGCCTTTAATTTTACCAGCATTTATTGCCTCGCTATATGATATTACGATCTCTAAAAGTGGTTTAATTATTTGCGCCATAGCTGGAGGATCAGCATTTACTTACTGGCAAATTCATTTTGCTGACCAAACTAGCCTTAAAAGCGCTTTTATAGGATTAGTGGCAAATTTAATGGT
>CANGHM010000041.1 GCA_947453775.1 Rickettsiales bacterium
AGTTAATCCGCAAGATCCAAGATATGAGCAATTTGTTGGTAAATTTGCTATTACTCCATTATTTTTTCATAAGGTAAAAATTATTACCGACGAAAATGTGCTAATGGAAAAAGGCACAGGGGCGGTAATGTGTTGTACTTTTGGCGATGTAACAGATATTTTATGGTGGAAAAAATATTCACTACCAACAAAAATCATTATCAACAAACAGGGCAAAATGGCTGATTTGATTTTTGAAGATTCAGATTCATTGAGAGCCGATGTTGCTAGTCAAAATTATGCTCAATTAAAAGATTTAAAAATTAATCAAGCAAGAGCAAAATCCATAGAGATGCTAAAAGAAAGTGGCGCGCTAATAAATCAAGTTGAAGTAAAGCAAATAGTTAAATGCGCTGAGCGATCTGGGGCTCCTTTGGAGATATTAATTACCCCGCAATGGTTTATCAAAACCATAGAGCATAAAGAAAAGCTGCTAGAGCTTTCAAATCAGCTTAATTGGCATCCTAAATCGATGAAAAATCGCCTAGATAACTGGATTAATGGTATTTCGTGGGATTGGTGCATTAGTAGGCAAAGATTTTTTGGTGTACCATTTCCGGTTTGGTATTCTAAGCGTCAAGGCGAAGAAGGAAAGGTATTATTTGCTGATATTAGCAAGCTACCAATTGACCCAGCAACCTCTTTGCCAGATGGTTACTTAGCTCATGAGGTTGACGGCGATATGGACGTGATGGACACATGGGCAACTAGCTGCATCTCGCCACAAATAAACAGCCATGCTATTAGCCCTGAGCTTGCGCTCGATCTAGATAGACACAATAAAACCTTTCCAGCTGATCTTCGCCCTCAAGCGCATGAAATAATTCGTATATGGGCTTTTGGTACAATCTTAAAATCATATCTACACCAAGGAGTATTGCCGTGGAAAAATATCATGATTAGCGGTTGGTGCTTAGCTGAAGATAAGACAAAAATGTCTAAGTCCAAAGGCAATATAGTAGAGCCAGATTTTTTGATTCAAGCTCACGGTGTTGATGCAATTAGATACTGGGCTTCAACTGCAAAGTCAGGTAACGATACTTGCTACACCGAAGCTGTTGTGTTAAACGGTAAAAAGCTGATCAACAAGATTCGTAATGCTGCAAAATTTTGTCAAATGCATTTTGTTAAATCAGAGATTGCAAGCTTGGATCTGGCAAATTTAAGTCTGCAAGATGCAATCGCAAACAAACAAATATTTTGTGCAAGCGACTTGTGGCTTATACATAAACTCCAGAATCTAGTGATAAATGCCACTGAGGCTTTTAAAAATTTTCAATATTCAGATGCTCGCGAGTTGGCAGAAGAGTTTTTTTGGCAAGATTTTTGCGATACCTACCTAGAGCTAGTAAAAAACAGAATTTACAACGATACTGGTAACGATACTTTGGGTCAAGCCAGCGCAGCGATAACATTGTATCATTCTTTAATTGCGCTGCTTAAATTATTTGCCCCTTTCCTGCCTTATGTAACAGAAGAAATATGGCTTGATATGTTAGGCAATCAATCTTCTATACATACCAAAAACACCTGGCCTGTTAAAATAAATTTTGCTTTTGCTGATTATAGTAACGTAGATCTATTAATTTTTGATATAATTAATACTGTAAGGCGCACCAAGACAGAAAAAAGTCTATCTATTAAAGCTCCCATTTCTTTAATTCAGGTGTATAATGCTGGCTTTAATGTGCCACAAGACTTAATAGAAGACTTAAAAAATGTTACGTGCGCCGATAAATTTGAGCTACTCAATTCGCTTGAGTATAATAATTGCACTACAAAAGTTGTTGTTTAAATAAGTGTTAATTTTGATTAATTTTTTATGAAATCCGCTGCATTATTAGAGATCTTATTTTTTGCCACCATTGCATTTGTCTTAATTACCAAGCTTTTAGATATGCTAGGTCAAACTGATGAAGATGATCCAATGAAGGGGAAATCTTTTTTTGGTGAGCCTGGCGCTTCGCCCAAAGTGCGCAATGTTACTGCTCAAGAGCCAGATAAGGATACTTTTGCTGGTCGTCAAACTATTGCAGCTTGGATAAAAAAAATATCAGGTAATAGTGCAAAGTATGATCATTTAATTTCCACCAACGACGAGATAGATAAAGCAAGGATATTAAGGGGATTGTTGAACTTAGAATACACGCTAAAAGCCTTTAATCCGATTAAATTTTTAGATGCCTCTAAAGGGGCTTTTAATATGCTAATTCAGGCTGTGAGTCAAAATGAGCAAGAGATTATAGATTTTTTAACTACTATCAGTTTCAATAAAGAGATCAAAGATCTGGACGTAACAAGCTTGAAGCATGGTGCTAAATTGATTGATGCTAAGTTTGCAGATGTCTCTAAGTTTGGCAACAGTGGGTTTGTTAAAATTTTATTTTCCCTAGACGATCAACGTCAGGAAGAGTGGACATTTACCAAAAATATAAATGATCAAACTGATCCATCTTGGAAAATATCTAATATTACTGCTACATAACTTATGGATCAAAATACTCAAAAGTTAGCAAAACCAGATTGGTTAAGGGTTAAAGCTCCGACCTCCAGCCAATATCATAGCACTAGAGAGTTAATGCAAAGCTCTGGCTTAAATACAGTTTGTCAAGAAGCAGCTTGCCCTAATATTGGTGAGTGTTGGTCGCAAAAACATGCTACTATAATGATTTTAGGCTCGGTTTGCACAAGGGCTTGTAGTTTTTGCAATGTAAAAACTGGTAGGCCAGATTTACTAGATCCTCACGAGCCAGAAAGGTTGGCAATAGCAGTAGCAAAACTTGGCCTACGGCATGTAGTTATTACCTCAGTTGATCGCGACGACTTACCCGATGGTGGGGCAAATCATTTTGCAGATTGTATTAGATTGATTAGGCAATCTTCGCCCAATACTACAATCGAGGTTTTAACGCCTGATTTTTTAAGAAAAAAAGGTGCAGTAGAGATTGTTGTGAATGCTAAACCTGATGTTTATAATCATAATTTAGAGACTGTACCAAGGCTGTATAATAACGTCAGGCCAGGAGCTAGATACTTTAACTCTTTGCAGGTGTTATATACAGTAAAAAAAATTGATCCTGAAATTTTTACTAAATCAGGTATTATGGTTGGTCTTGGCGAGCAAAACGAAGAGATCAGGCAAGTAATGGACGATCTTAGAGCCGCAGATGTAGACTTTCTTACCATCGGTCAATACCTGCAACCTACGCCAAAGCATATTGCAGTAAATCGCTATGTTACCCCACAAGAGTTCGATGATTTAGCTAGAGTCGCTAAGGTCAAAGGTTTTGTTATGGCTGCAGCTGGACCATTGGTGCGATCATCTTACCATGCAGGTGAAGATTTTTTAAAACTTAAAGAACAAAAGCAGTTAAAAAATTATGCTGCACTTTAAGCATCAACAAATTGTGCCTTACAGTCCAAAGCAAATGTTTGATTTAGTTATGGATATACCATCTTATCCTGAATTTTTACCTTGGTGTAGTAATGCAAAGATTATTGAGCAAACCCAAGACCAGATGCTTGCAGATTTAACCGTAAATTTTGTGGTGCTTGCGCAAACATATCGCTCTAAAATTAATACTTTTTGTCTAGAAAATCAGGAATATAAAATTGTAATTAGCTCGGATCGAAATATCTTTGATTTGCTAGATTGTTGTTGGCTCATTTCGGCGGACGCAGACAAAACTAATATGCAATTTTCAATGGATGTGCAATTTAAATCTGGCATGTTACAAAATCTTGCCAATGTTTTCATACAAAATATTAGCAAGGAAATTATCGATTTATACCAGCAAAGAGCTCAAAAAATTTATCAACATAAGCGTAGCTAAAGCATGACTATTAAAGAAAGAAAACGTAATAAAATATTTGAAAGTACCAATAAAATTATATATGAAACAGAAGAGGACTTTGTGCTGGCGCAGTTTTTTAAAGATACCGTGCAAGTGGGGGAAAACTTGCTCAATATATCGGGTAAAGGGGTGCTAAATAACTCTATTTCTTCTTTCTTGTTGAATAAATTAGATATGGTGGCAATTGAAAATCATTTCGTTGATAAAATTAATATGCGCGAGCAGCTCATTCAGGCGGTAGATATTATTCCGATCAATGTGTTTGTCTCCAACGTTGCTTGCAATAGATATGTAAACGAGATAGGACTAGAGGAGGGTTATGTTTTTGATACTCCAATGATTGATTTTCAAGTGCGTAACGGCAAAATTCTAACAGCAGTAGGCGAGGAGCAAATAATGAATTTTGGTTGGTTAAAAAAGCATGAGCTAAAAGATTTGAAAAAAAGTGCATATCGAATTAACGATTTTATTACCGGATTTTTTGCTGCTATAAACTTGCGAGTCATGCAAATTAAACTCAAATTTGGTCGCATTTTCAATGGTGAAGATTTGGTGATTATGCTTGCTAGCGATATTTCTCCGGAAACGCTCGTGTTGCAAAGTATTAATAGTAACGAAAGGTTTAGCATCGACTCGCTTCCTGCTGATGTAGCGAGTGGAAAAGGAATTTATATATATCAGGAGCTAGCCAATAGACTACTTACCAAAAAGTAAGTGCAGCTCGTTTGACTCATTTAGTTGACGCACAATATCGCAACCCCCTATAAACTCACCCTTAACATAAAGTTGGGGTATGGTCGGCCAGTCTGAGTAAATTTTAATGCCCTGGCGCAAAGCTTCGTCTTTTAATACGTCTACATCCAGAAAGCTCACCTCCAATTTATTTAAGATATCTACCACAGTTTTGGAAAAACCACATTGGGGAAAAGTTTTCGTACCTTTCATAAAAAGTACTACAGCATTATTGGTAACTATTTGTTGAATAACACTGTTGATTGATTCAGACATGGCTATATAAATAAGAATTTGTTCGTGGTGGAGTTAAGCGGTCTCGAACCGCTGACCTTTTGAATGCCATTCAAACGCTCTACCAACTGAGCTATAACCCCTACAGAAATACATTATATGCTGTCTGACATCTTTTTACAAGAGCACAATGCTTGCTATAGCAACTCTAAAATTAGTATAGATGTTATTAGCCCCGCGCTCTCTTAAAGTTTTCTGCTTAATCCAATAGCAATTTTGCAGCCAGTTTTTATGAGCTCTGCAAAAACTTTATCCAAGAGGCTAGTGTGAGTGATGCTAGCAGAGGTCAGATTTTGGTGCTCTGCTTCTTCGGCTTTGAACTCAATAATTTTTTCGCGCAGCTGGCGCTCGTTTAGTCGATCTAAATCCTCTATTTGCTGGCTATAATGTTGCGTAATTACCTCTTCAACCGCGTAAGTAGCAAGCATAATGTGTTTGTTGCCTAGCTTGCTGCTGATTTTACCAATACCGTAGCTAAGAGCATGCCAAAGAGGCATTATGAGGCTGGGGCGAGTTTTTTTTGTGCCCATTAGGTTGGTAAAGTACTCTAAATGTTTTTTTTCGTGCTCTAGCATCTCCTTTAGCGTGCTGCGCATTTTAGGATCACTGC
>CANGHM010000042.1 GCA_947453775.1 Rickettsiales bacterium
GTAAAGACTGAAAAAAATTTACAATTCTTTATTTTAAAGATACCGTTTCTACAGGAGTTAAGGAAAAAATAGAGCTGATATGCATTAAATTTAACAATCGTAATACGCTAAAATTATTTACTTATTTTTCAATAACTCTGAATTGAACTGATGATTATTTGGTTTAGCCTTTAAGGCAAATGCAGCTTCTAAAAGCCAAATTTACCAAATCTAAATTCAAGAATTTATTATTTTCTTAATCCCAAACGCTCGATCAAAGTTTTGTACCTGTCAAAATCGCGACTTTTTAAATAATTTAAAAGCCTTCTGCGCTGCCCTACTAATTTTAGCAAACCTCTGCCGGTAGAAAAGTCCTTTTTGTGTATTTTAAAATGCGCAGTTAAATTAATAATTCTTTCTGTAAGCAAGCTGCACTGCACTTCAGGAGAGCCAGTATCTTCAGGCTTAACAGAATATTGACTAATTAAACTTTGTTTGCGTTCTTGTGTTATTGACATTATTAATTTTCCAAATTAAAGTTGCGAATAATATTATATTCTTTATTAAATAAGTTACCTATAGTTAGCAAGCGTCCGTTATGACGCAGCCATACCAAATCTAAATCCTCATTATTGATCAAAACTTTTTTTCCATGCTTAATATCCAACGCTTGCTCAGCTGCAACATCTAAAAATGGCATGCCTATTAGCCCGTGCTCCAAAGGCAATAAAGCATTTTTAATTTGCTCTAAAGCTAAACCTGGATCGCAAGATAACGAGCTTAACGCCAAACTATCAACACTAGAAAAGTTTTTCATAGAGGTTCGAGTTAATCTTACCACAAAACCCAAACTTTTCAAACTAAGGGCTATATCTTGCGCTAAGCTACGAACATATGTGCCCTTAGAGCACAAAACTTCATATGTAGCGGTATGCTTATCCAGATCAGCGCTGAGTAAAGTTAAAGACAAAATATTAATATCCCTGATTTTAATTGGCACCTCCACCCCCTGTCTAGCAAGTTTATATGATGGCACACCTGATATTTTTACAGCAGAATATTTAGGGACCTCTTGAGTTATTGTGCCCGTAAAATACTTAGTAACCTCTTGCAAGTGCTCTAATTTTTCCGGCACAACATCAGTTGTCTGCATAATTTGCCCTTCGGCATCACCAGTCGTAGTTTGTCTGCCAAATTGGATGGTAAAAACATAGGTTTTATTGCTACCCATCACATAATCGCTTAGCTTCGTTGCCTGACCCAAGGCAATCGGCAACACACCATCTGCCAAAGGATCTAAAGTGCCACAATGACCTATTTTTATACCCTTGCCAACTATTTTTTTAATCGCCCCCACAACTCCAGCAGAGCTAATGTTTAAGGGTTTATCAATATTTAGCCATCCATCCATAAAACTTATATCCCATACATAAACATTCCAAACAAATCTGCCTTAGCAATTAACTCATGCTTTTGCATGAATGCTATTTTATTTAACTCATAAGCCACGCCCCGAAACCCATAAGAATGCAAAAGCTCTATAGTTTTAATGCCAATAGCTGGCGGATCTAAATTAATGCTTTGCTGGGGCTTAGCAACCTTTACCAACACACCCGAAGGAGTCGCAAACTTGCGCAAAACTGCGCACCTAGCAATTAATTGATCAGTGCCCTCTTGGCCCTCGACGCCTAAAATACATCCTCGCTCTACTATTACAGCTTGACCAATGTCAAGATGCCCTATAGTTTTTGCCACTCCAGTAGCTATCTGAATATCTATTAAATCTTGCTCGCTTGGCTTTAACACAGTATCAGTAGAATTTTGCTCCATACGATTTAAAATATCTAAAAACGAGACTACCTCGAACCCCTGCTCTTGAAGAAATAAATCAATACTACGCATTATTGTATCGTCGCCAAAAACTTGATTTTTCATTATATTACAAAGTAAATATCCACCAAGTTTATCGACTTGCAGCTCAGACCAGCGGGGGCGCTCAAATTTACCCACCATCACTATTTTGCGCACATTGTTTGATCTAAAAAAATTCAGGATTTGCCCCACCTGACCGATATAAAACTCGCCAACTGCGCAGCTAGCAAAATCACTTTGATCACAAACGCCTTGTATACTTGCCACAATAGGAATATGACCGATCGAGACAGCTTTTTGCACCACCATCGTTGGCAACTCTCCTTTGCCAGCAATAATACCAAGTTTCATATCGGGTAAATTGTTAAATTAATTTACTTTAAATGTAGCCATAATTGAGGCCTCAGCAACAACGCCCCCCTCTACCTTAGCTAGCGCGTCTAGTATCCAAATACCAGATTTGCTGCGCGCCACCGAAGCGCTTAGCTCCAACACATCGCCCGGAACGACCGATTTTCTAAATCTTGCTCTGTCAATACCCACTAAATATGGAATATTACCCGGACTTATATTTTCCAAGCTTTTTGCCACCAAAATAGCAGATACTTGAGCCATAGCCTCAATAATCATAACTCCAGGCATCACTGGCATCGCAGGAAAATGACCAGCAAAATGCGGTTCGTTAAATGTTACATTTTTGATTCCCACAATACCTGCGCCCACTTGCAAATCTATGATTTTATCGACCAGCAAAAAAGGATAACGATGGGGCAAGATAGCTAGAATATCTTTTATGTCCAGAATCGAGCTTTTATTCATTGAATTTCCTTACGTTGATTAATTAATTTATTTAACAAAATGCTCTGCTTATGCCACTGCCTAGCTGGCAAAGATGGAGAACCCCCAACGGCGCTACCAACATCAGTAATATCGCGCATCACTCCAGCTTGGCCTGCAATTTGCACCAAATCGGCAATTTTCAAATGCCCTGCCAACCCAGCCTGCCCAGCAATCTGACAATAGTTACCAATCACGGTACTGCCAGCTATTCCAACTTGTCCAGCCACAACGCACCCTTTGCCTAACGCCACATTATGACCTATCTGCACCAGATTATCTATATTACAATCGTCTGAGATAATTGTATCATTTATCGAGCCTCGATCAATACAAGTGTTAGCCCCTATTGCCACACGATTCCCAATCAACACCCTGCCAACATGAAATATCTTATGGTGGGAGCCTTGAAAAGTAGCAAAACCAAAACCATCCTGGCCAATACGGACACCTGATAAAGCTGTAAAATCATCGCCAATAATTGCATAACTAATACTACAAAGAGCGGCAATATTAGCATTATTACCTATTTTTACCCCTTGTTTAATCACAACCCCTGAATCAATAAAACAATTGTCCCCTATTTGCACATTTTCCTCTATAATAACACCACGCCCCAACACTACATTGTTGCCAATTTTAGCTTTTTTACTAATATAATTACCTCTAATATCAGGCGATATAGACTCGCAAGAAGATTTTGCCCAGTAGAATAAATCAATAGCGCGAGCATAAGTGTAATAAGGATTTTCCGCTTGAAGCAAAAAAGTATAATCAAACTTATCATTGCATGATCGCCCAACAATGCAGGCACCAGCTCGAGTAGCTAAAAAATCTTGCCTGTATTTAGGGCTAGAAAATACCGCTAAAGAACTAGCGCTGGCTTTATCCAAAGTACATATCCCATCTAGGTATAGATTTTGCGCATCAAAAGCGCAATGAGGCGCAACGATCTGAACTTTTAGCAAATCAGCCAGACTTGCAACGGACAAGGGTGAGTTAATATTGTAAAATCTTGCATCTACCATATATTAATAAGCTTAAGTTATATTTTAAAAATTTCTTTTGCGATGAATTTTTTGAATCTAGCAAGCATCCTAGCCTCTATGCTAAGATTCTTTATACCCCAATTTTCCATCCAACTATAAGCAAGCTGCCACATATTAATATCAGGATTCAAAGTGTTGCCAACTCCTTCAATAACAAGCATGCTTTTTTGTAACAAAATTAACTGAGGTTGCACTTGAATATCAAAAGCTTTAATAACACTGAGCATTTGCCCTAAAACATTACCAATCGAGACGTCCTTAAGGGCCAAACCAACGATTGGCTCACATACAGCGCGACAGTGCTGAGCAAACAAAGCCAGATCAGTCGACTCAGGCACATAGCCAGCGTTTAAATGAGCCCTAGCTGCTCCCAAATAATCTCTTTTAAGCAAACAGTAAAGAATTTGAGCCACGCCCAAACGGTCCCGATCAGAAAGTCTACCCATAATGCCAAAATCAACCAAAGCAATCTGCCCATTTGGCAAAATCAAGATATTACCAGGATGTAAATCAGCATGAAAAAATCCATCTTGATAGGTTTGATGAAAAAACATATTGGCAAGTCTGTAAGAAACATCTTTGCGATCAATAGCGCCAAGACCCTCTTCGTGATATACCGAAACGCCACTAATCCAACTACTAACAAGCACCTTTTGAGTAGTAAATTGCCAGTATACACAAGGCAAAACAACACCCCCAGCACCACTTTGCACTTTTATTTTAGCCAAATTATCTTGCAACTCAGAGCAATTTGCCGCCTCAAGCTTTAAATTTAATTCTTGAGACATACTTGCATGAAAAATTTCTATCACCTCAGGTAATTTAAATTTTTCAATATCTGCAAAAATCCAAGCAATGCATTTGGCAACAATTTTAAGACTTTTTAAGCTCTTGGTATAATCGTTATGAATATTTGGCCTTAAAACTTTCACCGCCACATGTTGACCACTGCGCAAAACCGCCTTGTGCACCTGCGCCACTGAAGCCGAAGCAACAGGTGAAGGGTCAATATAGCTAAAGATTTCATTTAAATCACCCCCCAGCTCTTGATTTAGTGTCTCCTGAATCAAATCAAAACTCACCGGAGTTAAATCGTCTTGTAACGACTTTAGTATTAAGGCATTTTCGGCCCTAATAATATCTGGCCTGGTCGACAAAGTCTGACCAAACTTGATATATATGGGACCAAGCAGCGCACAAAAGCTCAATAAATTATGAGCATGATGATCTGGGCACCACCTGGTAAAAAAACGCTTTGGATAAAACACACCAGCCAAAAAGGAATAACAATAGCGCCAAATGCGACTACCACGCTCGCGAAAAGCCCCATCTAAGACCCGATATTTACTAGCCATATAAACAAACTTTAGCAAACCTACAAACATAATCTAGTCTTTGTAACCAATATAAATAGAGGCAATCGAAAAGCTTAAATTTTTAAAATAACACATCTTAAAGCCAGCCCTTTGCATCATAGAAATAAATATATTTTGGTCAGGAAAAGCCTTGATGCTATCTACCAAGTATTGATAAGATTGCTCATCTTGGGCGATTGCCCCTCCAAGTTTTGGGATAACTTTATCTAAATACCATCCATACAAATGCCTAATGACCGCCGCAGTAGGCTTAGAAAATTCCAAACATAAAAACTTTCCACCCGGCTTTAGAAGCCTATAGCTTTCATTTAGAGCCTTTTGAATATCGGGCACATTGCGAATGCCAAAAGATATTGTGTAATAATCAAACTCTTGATCAGACCAAGGCATTTGGGTTGCATCAGCTTCAACAAAA
>CANGHM010000043.1 GCA_947453775.1 Rickettsiales bacterium
CATTCCGTTAGGGCCAATAACTCCTATTTTTTCGCCTTTTTGCACCGTGATGCTAAAATCAGATATCAGCTTGTTTTGACCATATTCAAAGCTAATATTGCGTGCTTGGATGATAAATTTATTTTTTCTTGCACTTTCCAACTCGGTTTGGATTTTTTGTTTGGAGCTAAGTGCGGATTCTTTATGATTCTTGAGCTTTTCTCTAAGGCTTATAAGGGCAGTGAGTCTTTTTTGATTGCGCTTGCGCCTTGCGGTCACACCGTAACTTAGCCAATGATCTTCGGTTTGTAGTTTTTTACTCAGTTTTTGCAATTGACGTGTTTCTTGCTCTAATACCGTTTCTTGCCATTGTTCAAAATGCCCAAATCCTTTGTCGGATTTGCGAATAATGCCGCGATCTAGCCACCATACTTTATTTGTTACATTGGTTAGAAATCGACGATCGTGACTAATGCATATTACTGTGCCAGGGTATGATTTAACCATGTCCTCAAGCCATTGAATAAGTCTGATATCAAGATGATTGGTTGGTTCGTCAAGTAATAAAATTTCTGGTTTTAAAACTAAAGCTTTGGCTAAAAATACCCGGCGTAATTGCCCACCAGATAATGTTGAAAGTAAGGAGTTGCCCTCTAATTGGAGTTCAGAGAGGATTATGTCGGCTTGATATTTATTATCTTCTTGAATGTTTCCTAAAACTAATTGATATATATTGTCGCTAAGATTCCACGTGGCAGATTGCTCCAAATAAGCAACGGTAGATTTTGGTGCTAAATAAGTTTCACCAGATGTTAGCGAGTATGTGCCATCTATTACTTTTAATAAGCTTGACTTTCCTGATCCATTTCTTCCAATAAGGCAAATTTTATCACCTGGGTGTAGATAGAGCTGAGCATCTTGGAAAATTATTTTTTCACCAAAATATAGCTCGCCGTTGCGTATATAATAGATTGGTACGGACATAAAATTTATGGTAAAAAAAATTAAGCCAAATTCTCACAAACTCTGACTATTTGCTCACATCCTTGAGTGATGTTTTCCAAAGAGGTGGCAAAAGAAAGGCGAAAAAATCCATCCATACCAAATGGCCCTCCTGGCACAACTGCAACTTTTGCTTCTTGCAATAGAAAAGAGCAAAAATCATCGGCACTAGCTATTATTTGACCATCTGGCGTTGTTTTGCCTATTAGTTTTGTACAATCTATGAAAAGATAAAATGCCCCATCTGGCTTGGTGCATTTTAGCATGGGGCTTTGCTTTAAGATATCTAGAGCAGTATCGCGCTTAATTTGAAAATTAGAATTATTGGTTTTGATAAAATCTTGCCTGCCATTTAATGCTTCTATTGCAGCTATTTGGCTAATAGATGACGGATTAGAGGTGCTTTGCGACTGTATTATGCCCATGCCGGCAATAATTTTTTTATCCCCTGCGCCATAGCCTATGCGCCAACCTGTCATAGCGTATCCTTTTGAAACACCATTAACTATAAAAACTCTTTCCTTTAGCTCTGGAGCCGCTTGAGCTAGTGTGATAAATTTCATATCGTCAAATACTATATGCTCATATATATCGTCGCACATAACATAGACGTGCTTGTGGCGCTCTAAAACTTTTGCCAATTGCACTAGTTCTTGCTTGGTGTAGCACATGCCAGATGGGTTATTGGGTGAGTTTAGTACTAGCCACTTAGTTTTGCTAGTAATTTTGCTCTCTAGCTCCTCTGGGGAGAGTTTTAATTGATCGTCGCACTTAGCAAAAACTGATTTTCCTGAGCATAAGCTTATCATCTCAGGGTAAGATACCCAGTATGGAATAGGCAAAATCACTTCATCTTCGGGATTCAAAGTGGCCATAAACAGATTATATATTACCTGCTTCCCTCCGCATGAAACGATAATTTCATCTGCTTGATAATCTAAATTATTCTCTCTTTTAAACTTTTGTTGAATTGCAGCTTTAAGCTCGGGTGTTCCGTCGGCATTTGTATACTTAGTTTTGCCCTCGATTATGCCTTTAATAGCTGCTAGCTTAATGTTGTCAGGCGTGTCGAAATCGGGCTCTCCTACTCCGAAAGAAATGATTTTTTGCCCTTGTTTTTTAAGTTGATTTGATTTTGCTGCCAATAATAATGTAATCGATGGCTTTATATTTTGTAATTTGGATGATAGAATAAGCATGCAATCTTAGATATGTAAATATTGTTAATTAAAAACCTTTGCGCTCAAAACGAGCTGTATATAATTTTATTATGATCGATCTATTGGTAAATATCAAAAACTTTTTTCTTACTATTTGCGCAGCTATATTCCAAGCAATCAAATATTGTATTTACACAATTTTCAAACTCCCCCAAAAAGCTAAGATATTAGCGACCAAACTATCTAATCTCACAGATGTAAATATTGAGCTTGCAGAGTTTCATTTGCAAAACAACAATATATTTGATGCTATAATACGCTTAAAAATCATTAGAAAATTCAGCGCTCTGGGTAATGCTAATAATAATTCTTTTGCCTATAAAAGAGCAAGCTATCTATTGGCATGGTGCTATATTTTGAGGTGCGATATATCTAGCGCAAAAACTTGTCTTGAGCAGTGCCGCGATCTTTTGTGCGCTAATGAATTAAGACAATATTTGCTTTGCGATGATCCTGAAATTATACCGCGCAATATTTTATTAGAATATAAAAAACTTGCCCCTTCAAGCTATCTTAGTAAATTTACCTTCCCGGGTTTAGATTTATGCGACCAGGTTACTAAAACATTGCTTAAGCATTTGCAAAATATGCCAGAAGATCTTCAAATACTTGATCTTGGCGGGGTGAAGGATTTTTTAGCTCAAAGTATTGTCAAACACATTGCCCATAATTATAGTATTAGCGTAGTTGAAGATGATTCTGCTATGCGTGATATTTTGCAAAATTCTAACCTATATACCAACATTTACAATCAATCTATTGAGGATTTTTTACCAGCTCACTTGCACCGCTATGACGGGATAATAAGTATTTGTTCTTTAGCTTTTTGTTGCATGTTGCATAAATATTTTGACTTGATTAAAATATGCTTAAAGCAGCACGGTTACTTTTTATTAGTTATGCCCGGAGCGGAAAAAACAAAAATAAGTAGCAATAGATGTGAATTTTTATATAATCGTATAGACATTGAAAAGTCTTTGCATGATACTGGGTTTAAAATTCTAGATAATTTGCGCTTAAAAGGCAAAGATAATGATTTTTATCATCTTTGGGTTTGCAAAATAGATCAAAGGGTATAAAGAATTTACCTTGATAATTAGTTTTATTTTGTTTTTATGAGATTTTTAACGATATATTTTTTACTTTGTTTGACTAGCGTATCTTTTGCCTCTAATTTTGAAAATGTGAATCTGGATGAGAAAAATTCCCATTACGTTTATATTGACTGCGATAATATCGCTGACCCCCTTGAGTCTATAAACCGCAAAGTTTTTATTTTTAATTCGGTTTTGGATTATTTTTTACTAAGACCTATTGCTAAAGTTTATTCTACTGCTCCGCGAAAAGCTAAAATTCATGTGCAAAATTTTGTGAGTAATATTGCCACTCCTTTAACTTTTGTTAATAACCTTATGCAATTGAATTTTTCAGAAGCAATGAAAAGTTTTTGGAAATTCGCAATTAACTCAACGATAGGTATATTTGGCATTTATGACCTTACGACTGCGCGGGGGTTAGATGTTGTGCATCAAACTTTTGGCAATACTTTAGCTTATTATGGCGCAAGGCCAGGTATCTATATTGTGCTGCCTATACTTGGTTCAACTAATTTGCGCGATATGTTTGATGTTATTACCCTAAACAACTTGCTTAATCCGCTCAATTTACACGTATCTGGTTATATCAAATATGGCATAACAGCTGTGTCTATAGTGCATAAGCGCGCCGCTTTTTTGCCAGTAACCGACAGTGTTGGCAGAACAGCACTTGACCCATATGTTATGATGAGAAGTATGATTCATCAAAGAAGACATGGTCTTTTGGTCTATCCAAGTTGGTATAAATGTAAGCAATAAATTAAATAACGTTATTATGAAAAAACTTTTAGCCTTTGTGTTGTTGATATTCTTTGTTCAGACAGCTAGTTCCGCTAGTCGAGTGGTGAATTTTACAAAAGAAGAGTATGTGCGCCAGTTAATAGATAGCACTCTTTCCATTCTTAATGATCAGTCTCTTGATCGTCAAAAAAAACATAATGCTCTGCTAGTTCTATTGCAAGAGAACTTAGATGTTAACACTATGGCCAAAAAGGTTTTAGGTAGAACTGCGGTAAATACTGGTGAATTTCAGATCTTTGTCTCTTTGTATCGTGAATATTTACTTACTACATATGCCTTTTTAGTTAGTGATTATAGTCAACAAAGCGTAAGAGTTTTGCCTCAAAGGGCTGGTGCTAATGACAAATCTTTAGTAAGGACTATTATATCAAATAATCAAGGGCAGGATATTAGTGTCAATTATATAATAAATACTGTAGGAGATAGATATAAAATCTCAGATATTGAGACTGAAAATATTAGCTTTATTAGCACACAGCAAAATGAATTTTCTGGAATTTTAGCTAGTGGCAATCTATCATCGTTGATGGAGATGATGAGTAAAAAAGTACAACAATCCTTAGATAAATAAATCAGCACAAAATTTGTATGCAAGCAATATTTACCCAAGAATTTCCATCTCTTGATTTAGACAAAGATTTTATTCTTGATAATATTAAGCCGGATTTAGACTACGATCAGTATTTTTTATACATGAATTCCGCCTATGTGCGTCCATTTATCTCTGAAGGTAATTTTCCTGCATCATTAACTAAGGCAAAAGATGATCTGCAATATTGGGCTAGTCTTTTTTATTTGAGACGCAGCGTGTATTGGGCCGTGCGAGAAAAAGAAAGTCAAAACTTGGTTGGCACTGTGGGGTTTAATAATATTTCTTTTATACATGCTAAAGGGGAGATTAGCTACGATTTATCTTATGATTATTGGGGCAGGGGTATTATGAATAAAGCAATCAAGGCAATTACGGCTTTTGGTCAGAATCAAATGCACCTTGCTAGAATTCAAGCATATACCGCAAAAAATAATAAACGATCCATGAAGCTACTTGAGAGATGCGGCTTTAAGGCTGAGGGAATTTTGCGAAAATTTGAAGTTATGGGCGGCCATTCTCTTGATTATGTGATGTATTCTATAGTAAAATAAATAAATATTTAATTTATTTAAGGTTGATTGATTATGATAAAATTTATACTTGGAATACAGGGATATATATTAAGCGATGATGAGAAAGCAATTTTTACGCAAATGCGCCCTTTAGGTTTTATTCTATTTACTAGAAATA
>CANGHM010000044.1 GCA_947453775.1 Rickettsiales bacterium
ACCGCTCTCCTCACGTGAATAAAAAGTCTAGAGAGCAGTTCGAAATTAGAACTTACAGGGTTCTTATCTTGATAGATTATCTTACCCCGCAGACTATGGATACATTGCAAAATATATCACTACCAGTCGGGGTGAGTGTAAAATTAGAAGCTAAGTAGAAGATATGAAAGCAAATGATAATGGAAGCAAAGTTACTTCCGGCAAATTTATACATAGCGCAGTGCGCCCTGGTCTTATAGCTGAAAAAATTGGTATGACCTCAAGTTTTGACCAGAATGGCTCTGTTACTCCGGTGACTTTGTTGAAAATTATACCAGCTAGTGTTATTGCTAAAAAAGAAGTCTCGACTCATGGCTATAGCGCATTGGTGGTTGGTTATGGTGACGTAAAAGAAGAGAGGTTAACCAAACCTATGGCTGGAGTTTTTAAGAAAGTAGGTATAACTCCAAAAGCTTTTGTTAAAGAGTTTAGGCTTGGAGATGATTATAGTTCTGATTTGTCTGTACTAGATGCATCTATCTTTGTAGAAGGTCAGTTAGTAGATGTTTCGGGTGTATCTATAGGTAAAGGTTTTGCTGGTGTTATGAAAAGATGGAACTTTAGGGGACTTGAGGCTTCTCATGGTGTTTCTGTCAGTCATAGATCTCACGGATCAACCGGTCAAAGGCAAGACCCTGGTAAAGTTTTTAAGGGTAAGAAGATGGCTGGTCACATGGGTTGCGAAAAAGTTACCGTCCAGAATTTGAAGGTTGTGAAAATTGATTTGGAGGGTGGTGTTTTGGTGGTAAAGGGAAATGTTCCTGGTGCTAATGGTGGTAGAGTTTTTATCACCGATGCAAGAAAAAAAATAAATATATCTTGACTTTGTGTTATGTTGATTAAAATACACTCTCTAGATAATTTGGAATTGGGCGATCTGGAGTTAAATGACGAGCTTTGCCCCTCTGAAGTTAGGAGGGATATAATTACTCGTGTGATAGAGTGGCAGATGGCTAACGCTATGATTGGATCTCATAAGACCAAAACAAGAGCTGAAGTTTCTGGTACTGGCAAAAAGCCTTTTGCTCAAAAAGGTACTGGTAGGGCGCGTAGGGGGACAAATAGAGCTCCCCAGATGCGTGGAGGGGGCGTGGCTCATGGTCCAGTAGTTCGTCTGCATGGAGTTAAGTTAAATAAAAAATTTAGAAAATTGGCATTGCGTCATGCTTTGGCTGCTAAGTTTAACGCTCAGCAAATGTTGGTCGTGGATAAATTAGAGATGCCTGGTGTTAGTACTGCTAATCTAATTAAGAGAATTAACTGGATTGGCGCAAAGAGTGTTTTGTTTGTTGATGGTAATCTTGATCAAAACTTTAAACTGTCTTGTGCTAATAAATTTTCTATCGATGTATTGCCTGATGTTGGTATAAATGTATACGATATTATTCGTCATGATCATTTAGTTATTACTCAGGCTTCGCTTAAGAAATTAGAAGAAAGGTTATTATCCGATGCAAAATAAGCAAGATTTATATGATGTGATCTTAAGGCCGGTTATGTCAGAAAAGAGCAATAATATGAATGTTGAAAATAAATATACTTTTTTTGTTGACAGGCGCAGCTCTAAGAGTTTAGTAGCAAAAGCTACAGAATTTATTTTTAATGTTAAGGTTCATGATGTTAATATTATTAACTCTAGACAGAAAAAAGTCGTTTTTAAAGGAGTTAGGGGTAAGCAATCATCTTCTAAAAAGGCGATTGTAACACTTGCTGCTGGTAATAAAATAGATTTATTGAAGGAAGTAAAATAGGTTCAAGGTGTTAAAATGTCTTTAAAATTATATAATCCGACTACTCCATCTCTTAGAGGCTTGGTCAATATCGATAGAAGTTCTCTGTGGAAGGGTGGTCCGGAAAAAACCTTAGCTGTTGGATTTGCTAAAACCGGAGGTAGAAATAACAGGGGTAGGATTACAGTTAGGCATATTGGCGGTGGCGCTAGGTCAAAGTATAGAGTGATCGACTTTAAAAGGTTGAAAGACGATATGGCTGCTGTTGTTGAAAGGGTTGAATACGATCCTAATAGAACATCTTTTATAGCTTTGATTAAATACGAAGATGAATCTTTGGCTTACATCATAGCTCCTCAAAAGCTTGCGGTTGGGGATAAGGTTTTTTCCGGCAGTAAATCTGATATTAAAGTAGGTAATTGTCTGCCTTTGATGGATATTCCGATTGGCACATCTGTGCATAATATCGAGATGAAACCTAAAAAAGGTGGTCAAATAGCTAGGGCTGCCGGAGCTTTTGCTCAATTGGTTGGTAAGGCATCTGGTTTCGCTCAGTTGAAAATGAGATCTGGCGAGGTTCGCTTGGTGTCTTTGGATTGTAGAGCGACCATAGGTGTTGTATCTAACGATCAGCATCAAAATATTAAATACGCTAAAGCTGGTAGGTCTAGGTGGCTTGGTATTAAACCTACTGTTAGAGGTGTGGCAATGAACCCGGTAGACCACCCTCATGGTGGTGGTGAAGGTAGGACTTCAGGTGGTAGGCACCCAGTTACTCCTTGGGGCAAGTCAACCAAAGGGAAGAAAACTAGAAAAAATAAGTCTACGCAGAAATATATCTTAAAAAAGAAAAAATAATTTATGTCAAGATCTGTTTGGAAGGGTCCCTTTGTGGACTATCACTTGCTTAAAAAAGTTAGAGAGGCTGCTAAGTCTTCGTCTAGCGGCATGATAAAAACTTGGTCTCGCCGATCTGTTATAATTGACAGTTTGGTTGGACATACAATTGCTGTGCATAATGGTCATAAATTTATACCAGTGTTGGTAAGTGAGGATATGGTTGGTCGTAAACTTGGTGAATTCTCTCCTACACGAACTTATCACGGGCATGGTTCTGACAAAAAAGTTAAGAAAAAGTAAGATTTATGAGTAATATTAGTACCGCTTCTTGCAGAATTATAAGAACATCTCCTAGAAAACTTAGCTTGTTAGCTGGTTTGATAAGAGGTATGCGCGTAGCTGAAGCAAGAAAGCAGCTCCAGTTTTCTACTAGAAAAATTTTAGCCGGAACTGTGAGTAAATGTTTAGACTCTGCTATTGCAAATGCTGAAAATAATCATGGATTGGATATCGATAGATTGGTAATTAAGATTATTACTGTGGGTCCAGCCGTTGTTATGAAAAGATTTATGCCTAGAGGTAGGGGGAAGTCTTCTAGTATTTGTAAGAAGTTTAGTAATTTGTACATAACTTTGGAAGAAAAATTTAAGGTATAATTTTATGGGTCAAAAAGTTAGTCCCTTAGGTATTAGAATAGGTAAAAATCTACCAGCTTCTTTTGCTTCTGTGTTCTTTGCTGAGAAGCAATATTCAAAATGGTTGATAGATGATTACAAGATTAGATCTTTTGTTGTTAGTCAATATGCAAAAGCTCAGATTTCTAAAGTTTCGATTCAGCGAATTTCGGAAAAAAGTATTAAAATACTTATTTTTGCGTTTAAGCCAAGATTGATCATAGGAGATGAGGGGAAGGGTGTTGAGGCTTTAAGATTGAAAATTAGCACCTTGTTTGGAGTTGAGGATGTTTCGGTTAGTGTGAACCATGTAAATAAACCTAATCTTGAGGCATCTATTGTTTCATATAATATTGCCAAGCAAATAGAAAGCTATGTGCCATTTAGGTTAGCTTTAAAAAAAGCGATAGAGGAAACTTTGCGCCAAGGCGCTAAGGGTATTAAGGTAAGTTGTGCGGGTAGGCTTGGTGGGGCGGAAATTGCTAGAACTGAATCGTACAAATCTGGTCGTATTCCCCTTCATACTCTTAGAGCCGATATAGATTATTCTCATTGCAATGCTAAGACAAAGTATGGTATAATAGGCATTAAGGTTTGGATTTATAGAGAGCCAACTTCGGCAATTAGAAAATTTAATATTTGATTTGGTTGACTCATGTTAATACCTAAAAAACAAAAGTTTAGAAAAGCCCATAAGGGTAGAGTTGCTGTAAAAGTTAAACGCGGTTCTGATATTGCTTTTGGTGATTACGCTTTAAAGGCCCTTGATCATTCTAGGGTTAACCCTAGACAATTAGAGGCTGCAAGGAGGGCTGCTACTAGGCAGATGAAAAGAGATGGCAAGCTTTGGATTAGAGTTTTTCCCGATGTGCCTGTTTCCAAAAAGCCAGCTGAAGTTAGAATGGGTAAAGGAAAAGGCGGCGTGGAGTTTTATATAGCTAGAATTTCTCCGGGTAGAATTTTATTTGAAGTTCAGGGTGTTGACGAAGTGGTTGCTACTAGGGCGTTAAGTTTGGCTAGTGATAAACTGCCTATGAAAACAAAAATAGTAAGAAGATATGAGTAATGTGCTAAAAAGCAAAGAGTTATTAACTTTGTCTGTTGATGAGTTGAATCAAAACCTTCATTCTTATAAGAAAAATTTATTTGAAGCCAGATTTAATAAATTTTCCGGTGCTGATAAAAACACCTCTATTTTTAGAAAGTATAAAAGGGCAATTGCAAGAGTTTGCACAAGATTGCAAGAGTTGCAAAATAAATAATTTTTGAATAAATTTATGGCAAAAAAAATTCTTAGTGGTGTTGTTGTTAGTATCAAGCCCTCAAAAACAGTAGTTGTCTCCGTGGACCTTCCTTATATGCATGATAAGTATAAAAAGCGGGTAATGAGCTCTAAAAAATATAGTGCTCATGGTGAAGGGGTTAATGTGGGCCAGGCTGTTAGTATTGTTGAATCTCGTCCCATTTCTAAAAGTAAGAAGTGGGTTTTGCTAAGTCTGTGATTATTAATTATATAATAGAAAAATTTTGATTGAGTATTGATTTATGATACAAATGAGAAGCAAACTTGAAGTTGCTGACAACTCTGGAGCTAAAATTGTTATGTGCATTAAGCCTATTAAGGCTGCTTGGGTTGATCAGGCTGCCATTGGAGACATAATTGTTGTTTCGGTAAAAAGCGCTGAGCCCAATGGTAAAGTCAAGAAGGGTGATGTAAAAAAAGCGGTTTTAATTAGAACTCGCAAACAAATTACTAGATCTGACGGTAGTGTGATAAAATTTGATCATAATTCGGTTGTCTTAGTGAATGAGCAGGGAGATCCAATTGGTACGCGTATTTTTGGTCCGGTAGCTCGTGAACTTAGAAGAAAAAACTTCTTAAAAATAATTTCTTTGGCTCAGGAGGTAATATAAATATATGACATACAAAAGTAAAATTCGCAAAGATGATTTTGTGAAAGTGATATCTGGAGATGAAAAAGGCAAGGTTGGCAAAGTTCTTAAGGTATTGCCTAAAGAGCTTCGTCTATTTGTGGAGGGGGTGAATTTAGTCAATACCCGTAAAAAAAAA
>CANGHM010000045.1 GCA_947453775.1 Rickettsiales bacterium
AGCTATTTCAGCGGCAAAATATGTCCAGCTACCGTCAGCTTTTTGCAAAGGACGATCTTGATCATCGCCAAACTCTGTAGTTTTAAACAACAATTGTTCTTTAGTATCCCAGGTTTCGTGTTTTTTGCCCTTTGGCTCAGGCAGTGTGCCAGTGTATATTACCCCTTTGTGTTTTAATTTTTCTACTATTTGATCGATTTTACCTCTATCGTGGAGTGATTTTTCAGAGAAAAATACATCGTGCACAATCCCTAAGCTCTTAAGATCTTGCTTAATTAGCTCAAGCATTTGTGCTACAGCAAATTGTTTAATGAAAGCTATTTGCTTTTCAGGGGCATCTGCTAAAAGATTTGCGTGCTCTTGGGCTAATTTTTCCCCAACTAGAGCAAGATATTGCCCCGGATATAAACCTTGCGGTATGGCAATTGACTCTCCTGAGCGGGCTTCTTGATATCGCAAAATAACACTTTGCGCAAGAGTATCGAGCTGAGATCCCGCATCGTTGATATAAAATTCACGCACAACATTAAAACCGCAGCGCAAAAGCACATTTGCTAAAACGTCGCCATATACCGCCCCTCTTGCATGCCCTATGTGCATCGGACCAGTGGGGTTACAAGAAACATATTCTATGTTTACTTTTTGCTGATTGCCTAAGTTATTATCGCCATAAGTTTTTTCTTCTTTGATGATAGTAGCAAGCAATTTATACCACTGATGAGTTTTAAGAGTAACGTTAATAAAACCCGGACCAGCAATCTCTACATTTTCTACATCTGGCAATAAGATAATTTGCTGCTTAATTAACTCCGCTAGTTCATAAGGTTTCATCTTTAACTGCTGGGCAAGTACCATTGCTGCATTTGTGGCCAAATCGCCGTGAGAGTTTTCCCTAGGAGCTTCTACAACAAGATTTTGCATTGAGAGTGCAGTATGTGCAAAATGCTCTTGAATAATGCTAATTAGGTTGGTGTGAAATTCTTTAAATATGTTCATAAATCGATTTATTATTGTTCTATCATCAAGCCAGCATGTAATTGTTTTACGATTTTTTCAGCATCATCCTGAAAAGTTAATATGCTAATTTTCATGCTCTCTACTTGTAGCGATAAAATGGTTAGCTCTTGCGTAATAGCTAAAATATTATCTAGCAAGCTTAAGTCATTGAGTAATCTTGTGCCAATAACATTTACCAACGCAACATCAGCATTAATTTTAAAGCTATTAATAATTTTCTCCTTTAGCATTTGAGCCATAGCGTGCTCTATTTTTCCTAAATCTTCTATAGGAACCAGTATAGATATTATATCATCAGAAGCATAGTTGCTAGAGAAAATATTAATGTTTTTGCTGCGCAAATGCTCTAATATTAAGCTTAATTTGCTGTTGGTAGATATTTCAGTCAACAAAATATTTTTATTTTGCGCAATGCCTAAGATTTTACTTTCTTCCATAATTTGATTATTTTTAATTTGCGTACCTTGAATGTTATCGAAAGAGGAGATGACCCTTAGCTCTAGATTGTGCTCCTTGGCTATTTCAACACTGCGCGGATGAAGCACTTTGGCCCCAGCATAACTAAACTCTAGCATACTGGTATAGTCAATTTCAGTGATTTTATAAGCATTGGGCACAATGCGCGGATCTGCGCTGTATACCCCCGAAACATCGGTGTATATATCGCACCTTTGAGCTTGCAGACTAGCGGCTATTGCCGCTGCGGTAATATCTGAGCCACCACGACCCAAAGTTGTTATTTTCCCGCAAGATGTGATGCCTTGAAAACCTGAAATTACTGGCACTATTCCAGCATCTAAATATTTTAAGATACTGCTTGTATCGATCTTAGTAATTAGCGCTCTTGAATATTGATTGTTAGTAGCGATGCCTGCTTGCCAAGCTTGTAATGCTATAGCACTTATGCCATTTTTGCGCAATGCCATAGCTACTAATCCAGCACTAATGTTCTCACCGTTGCTAAGCACAAAATCAGCTAAAGATAGATCATTTTCATCACTCAGCTCTGTAATACTCTTACAATAATTAAGTAAAGTGCTAGTTACCCCTGACATTGCTGAAATAACTAAAACCACCTGGTTATTATTATCTATCTCTGCCTGAACTTTATTTGCGATATTTAGTATTTTAGAGATGTCCGATACCGATGTGCCACCAAATTTTTGCACTACTAGGCTCATTTTGCGGTTCATATTATGTGCTTTTCATATGCTCTAAGGTAATTTGGTCGCCCAAATGCTCAATAACATAATACGCTAGTTTATTTCTGAATTGATCTAACTGCATTGTATCTTGTTTGACGTTATTTTGCTTAATAGATAGCCTATATTCCAGAATATACACATAACTATCACTACTAATATTTAAAAGAATAATATTACTAGTTAGGATCTCTGGATTGTTAAAATTTTTTGCCAACAGCTCTGGTATATTTGATATTTGATCGACATTTATAGCATGCTTAGGAATGGTTAACTTGGTTTGATATACTAAAGACTGATTGCGTGTCCAATTAATAAATTTATTTTGTAAGAAACTACTGCTAGGAATAAATACGGTAGAATTGCAAGATTGCCTTATGCTAACACACCTATGTCCTATATTTTCCACAAATCCTGTGCAGTTATCGATAGTGACTAAATCGCCTATATGAATAGGATTTTCAACGATCAACACAAAGCTGCTTAGTAAATTATTAACCAAATGCTGTATACCAAGACCAACTCCAAGCACTAATGTTCCACCCAAAAAAGCTAAGCTGCTGATTGGAATATTGGCGATTTGTAATGTGAAAATAAAAAATAAAATCCCTACAATGCTATCTAAAAATCTATTGAGCAAATCTTTTTGTCTATCATTTTGAGTTAAAATGATTTTATTGGATAAAAAAATAATTATTCTATAATAATATATACTTCCCAGATAGACGAAAAGGATTGTCAAAGTAATATTAGAAATTTTGATGCTATTACCACCAAAAGATATAATATTATATTGCCAAAAATTATTCAATTGCTCTAGGATACTAAAATTCATTTAACGTTTTTTGGTAGGTTTGGTGTTAAATTTGCCAAAATTTCTCATAAAATGCTTATGCCCCTGCTCTTTATTACCATAAGTATGGGTTGTGCTTTTATCAATTGCATTATATAAATTTGCTTTGGAGCTTTCTGATTTTATATCGATCACCTTTCCTGCATTATCAAAAGTAATTGTAACAACCTTTTGTTCTATCAGACTTGGTCGAGCTAAAGGGCTGGTTTTCATTTTTCTGCTAACATAATACCAGACATTCTTATTTATCTGGGAAATTCTAGTCGGAGATCCTAATATACTTTGCACCTCTTGCTGATCGCTAGTAGCAATTGTTATCTTTAATAAGTCGCTTGGATGAATATATTGACCTGTTAAATTTACATTGACACAGGAGGTTAGGAAAAAAAGTATTAAAAAGATGCGCTTCATAAGTTGCTAATTTTTGTTTTTGTTGATAGAATCGTTAGGTATCATTATATGTTAAAAAAAAAAGTTTTAAAAGATAAAAAATGGCAGTACCAAAGAAAAAGACATCTCAGTCTCGTCGCAACATGCGCAGAGCACATTTAGCTTTGTCCAAACAAAATATAGTTACCGATGCAAGTAGTGGTGAATACGTACTCCCTCATAGGATGTGTTTAACAGACGGTACATATAAAGGCAAACAAATTGTGAAGAAAAATATTTTAAAAGAAAGACAAGATCAGGAGTAATGACTCTCAAACTCTTGTCTACTGGTAGTTATTTGCCTGAAAAAATAGTTTCTAATGAACTTCTGCCCACATCTTTAAATACAACCCACGAATGGATTTATAGTCGCACAGGAATATGCCAAAGGCATATTTCAGCGGAGCATGAAACATGTCATTTTATGGCGCTTCAAGCATCCCATGCAGCTATAGCTGCGGCAGATTTATCACCAGATCAAATAGATTTAATTATTGTTGCATCTACCACCCAAGAACAACGCTTACCTTCTCTTGCATGCTATTTACAAGGCAGTCTTAAGAGAAAAAATATACCAGCTTTTGATGTGCAAGCCGTGTGTGCTGGCTTTGTTTATGCCTTAGAGTTAGCAAGTGCGATGAGTATTAAATATGGAAATATTTTAGTGGTCGGAGCTGAGCGCATGTCGAGAATCATTGATTGGACAGATCGCTCAACTTGTACGCTTTTTGGCGATGGTGCTGGAGCGGTTGTTGTTAAGCGCGATACACACAATCAAAATTTACTAGATAGCATAATATATGCTGATGGCTCTATGACAAGCATTTTGTGCACAACAGACTCAATTGATAACAAACAAATTCTTACCATGAGTGGTCAGGAAGTTTTCAAGCATGGTGTGCAGAAAATGTCTGATGTAGCAAAAGAAATACTAGCTAAAAATCATTTATCTATCGACGATATCTCGTTTTGCATTCCTCATCAAGCAAATATTAGAATAATTGATGCAATAGCCCAAAAACTACAAATCAGTAATGATAAAATGGTTTGTGCGATTCATATGCACGCAAATTGCTCAGCCGCATCAATCCCCCTTGCTCTTGATTATCTATTTAAGACTAATCGTCCAAAGTCAAATGAGCTAATCATGACACTAGGCTTAGGAGCAGGCTTGGCATGGGGAGCAAACTTACTTTACTGCTAACCCCCTCCACGCAACAAAATCTAAAATTACCATATATTAAACGCTGCAATACAGCGCGAATGGTTCAATTTGCAATATCAAAAAGTTTTTTGATCTAATATAATAAAAAAGTTTGAGGCTGAAGAGAAATTATATTAAGGTTAATAATATTAAGATAAAGTGAACTATGAATATACACGAATATCAAGCAAAGCGACTTTTTGAAGATTTTGGCATTAAAACCACTCAAGGTATAGCAATATTACAGCAACATGATATCGATGCAGGCATAGAGTTGTTTGATGCAGAACAATATGTAGTAAAAGCTCAAATTCACTCTGGCGGAAGAGGAAAAGCTGGAGGAGTAAAGCTTGCCAAAAACAAAGAAGATGCTATAAAGCTATCCCATGAATTGTGGGTCAAAAAACTTGTTACCAAACAAACTGGCGAGCAAGGCCAGGTGGTTAATCGACTATACATTCAAGCTGCTTGCGATATTAAGCACGAGTATTACTTAAGTATGCTAATTGACAGAGCAAAAAGCCGCCTATGTCTATTATTATCTCAAGCAGGGGGAGTGGAC
>CANGHM010000046.1 GCA_947453775.1 Rickettsiales bacterium
AATATAAAACCACCATAGCACATTGCCAAACTAGCTATTTATAATATATCGCTAAGGTAAAATTAGTTGCACAGCAAGCTTCATTGATTTTCTTAGCCTTTTGCAAAGATAATTTTTTACTCAGGCATGTTTGATTGTTGATTTCTATATTAATTTAGCAACCCCCTATGATTGGGTCAAAAATATCATTGCTATTTATTATAAATTATGCTATCTTCGAAAAGGTTTTATGAATGCATCAAGGCTTTAATACCAAAGCAATGAAAAAATATAAATACCTATCTCAAGCGCCCTTAGCTCAGCAGGATAGAGCAACAGATTTCTAATCTGTGGGTCAAAGGTTCGAATCCTTTAGGGCGCACCAAAAATACATATCCTATTTGTTGCAAATAAATTATACTCCTTAGCTTGAAATCTTTTCATTATCATTTTATTTAAAAGTGTTTTTTATGATACAATAAAAGCAGGTTTATTAGTAATTATGTCACTTTGGATACATACTGCTTTTTATAGCAATAATATATAAAAACTTGTTTAGATGAACTGATGTATAGTGATAGACTCAAAGTGTGTTAAAACAGATTTTATGAATCTAAGAATTTGTTGATGATTAAGAAAAACATTCATTAGTAATTATGATTGCACAAAAGGGTAATATGACGACTTTTTTGCGATATGCAAATTTGATTTTTGCTTTTGGGCAAATTTTTGCTTCTTATATAGCTTATTGGGTTGACTTTGGCATGTCTTTGTCCGAGATAAGTCGAATCTTCCCCTTTCCGCTTCTGCCTCCTGGATGGGCATTTTCTATTTGGGGCCCATTGTTTATATTAATTATATTATTTGGAGTTGCGCAGTTTTTGCCCACCAATCAACATGACCCATTATTATATAAGTTGCGCTATAAAACAGCCTTTGCATTTGCTGTCACAACTTTATGGGTCGCTATAACTCAGCTCATGGATGTTGGTAATGCAGATTTTCTTTTTGCTCTAGCCGTGCTGGGATTTTCCCTTAGCTCAGTTATGACATTATCTAGATACTATAAATATTTAAATAACTTACAATATTACTGCTATTATTTGCCAATCAGCGCATTCGCCGGATGGATTACTATTGCCAGCCTTATTACACTTTCTATGGCTTTAAAATATAGTATTTTTGATAATTTTGGTTTGAGCGATACGGCTATCAGTATCATATTATTAGTGTGCGCCATGGCTTTTGTAGCATATATTTTTGCATTATCTAACCATAACATTATATATTTGCTGCCAGTGATATGGGGTTTATACAGTATATCCGTTGACAAGTACATCAATAAGAATTACGCTATAGCATGCACTAGCGCGATTTGCCAGGCAGTATGCATTGGCATGGCTCTATATGCAAGACACAAAATCAAGAATAAAAATATATTTAAAAAATGATCATTTTAAATAAGACTTTCACTAGCTTTCACAATGCTTCTTATTTATAATCAAATGATGCGTGGATTGATACCTCATATTTTATACTACAAATTTTTTAGATGACCCTATTAACGATTGCAATAGTTGTTTGTTTTCTTATTATCTCTGCTATTTGCTCAGCAATTGAAACTGCTTTTACCGCCGCCTCACCTGCTAAAATTCATAAGCTTAAATCTCGTGGCAATATTTTGGCACATAAAGGCCTGCAGCTTATTAAAATTAAAGATAAGGTTATTAGTACTTTTTTAATTTTATATAGTATATTCAATACCTTTGCCACCACCCTGGCTACTAGCATGTTCATTAGTCTATTGGGAGATGAAGGCATGTTTATATCTTCTTTAGTTATGGCCACGGTAATTATTATTTTTGCAGAAGTCTTGCCCAAAGCCATCGCAGTTGCTAAATCTGAGAATGTCGTTGTGCAAACATCTAATATAGTAGAGTTTTGTCTGAAAATTATGATGCCCATAAACCTTTCAGTAAGCTATATCGTTAGACTTTTTTGTTTTATTTTCAGAATCAATTTAGTTCAGCACACTTCAGCTTTTGATGAAATGCGCAGCATGGTACGGCATTATCATGTGGAAGGAGATGTGCAAAAAATTGACCGCGATATGATAGACGGCGTACTAGATATTAGCCACATGTTGCTAGATGATGTAATGATTCATCGCAGCAAAATTCATTCTATTTCCTGCGATTTACCAGTTAAAGACATGATTGAGCATGTGATGAGTTTTAAACATAGCCGCGTACCTCTGTGGAAAGACAATAGCGAAAATATCGTTGGAGTTTTAGACGTCAAAAAGCTTTTATTACTGCTATATACCAATAATTTTGATTATAACACCATCACCATATCTGCAGCGATTAGTGAGCCTTGGTTTGTACCAGAAACGGTATTAGTAAAAACTCAGCTGCAGCATTTTAAAGACAGATCAGATCAAATTGCTTTCGTAATAGATGAATATGGCGATCTACAAGGTATGGTAACCTTAAAGGATATAATCGATGAAATAGTTGGTCATGTGCACGAAGGAACTCCTGGCTTGAGTAGCTCTATTCGCAAAGTAGGTAATAAATACATCATTGATGGTGCAACAACAGTGCGAGAAATAAACCGCGAACTAGACTTAAATCTGCCTGAAGACGATGCAAACACGATCGCTGGATTAATCATTAATCATATAGGCACAATGCCTCAAAAGGATCAGGAAATCATATTAGGTGGACTGAAAATTATTGTTGGCAAAAGATCAGGTAACAAGATTTTAAATGTCACTATCTTTATAGACTAAATATTTGCATGATTAATAGTTTTAATTTATATCAAACTAGTAGCGCAAATATTTTAAAATCCGCTTGCTTGATGCTGCAAAAATGCTATCAAGAAAAGATGAAAACTTTAGTTTTAACCAAAAATCATGAAATGAGTATAGCGCTTGATAATACCCTTTGGACCTTTGCACAAAAAAGCTTCATTCCTCACGCCTTATATACTGATGAAATGTTTGATGAGCATCCAATCATTATCTCAGACCAAGGTATTATAGAGGCAAATTTTACTGCCTTAGTGCTAATTGAAAGATTCGATATTGCCCCCAATACAATTAGCCCAGACAAGCTAAAAGAAGATAAAAAAAGCCCCAATATCATCCCAAATAATTATAGTAAAGTAATGTGCTTTATTGATGCGCCTGATAAATCTGCGGCCATTGCATTTAGAGCTTTGCAGCAATACCAAAATACTAACTATTACACCCAAGGGAGTGATAATCGCTGGAGCGCAATCATTTAATGGGAAATTCTGCTCAGATCCAGCAAAAAGATGCTAAAGATCTTGCACATATCGGATGAACATATTTATTGATTATTTTCTTGAATTCAATATGGAGTTTTCTCAGTTTGTCGTATATACTTAAATGAGTGTTGCTTAAATGCTTATTGTTTTTTTTACGATATCTGATCAATGAAGCAAAATCAAATTCTATTATCGGCTATTTCAGGTAATATACTGGAGTACTACGATTTTACTGTTTATACAGTTTTTATAACCGTAATTGGTAAGGTTTTTTTTCCTGAGGCATCTGCTCTCTCTCAAACTCTTTCAGCTTTAGCAATTTTTGCAGTAGGCTTTATTACCAGGCCTATAGGAGGCATACTATTTGGCTATATAGCCGACTCATTTGGTCGCAGGATCTCCTTGATTCTCTCGATGTTAGGTATGACGATTCCAACTTTTTGCATCGGCATTACCCCATCATATTCACAAATAGGTATTTTTGCCCCTATTTTACTGGTGTTGTTTCGTTTATTACAAGGTTTGTGCATTAGTGGTGAGGGAGCTGGTACAGCTATTTTTGTACTAGAGCACAAACATAATTTGCGCCCTGGCTTGGTTAGCAGCGTAGTGCATGCATCAAATATTGTAGGGACTATTGTGGCTTCTTTTGTTGGTTTGATCATATCCCATTATTTTCCCACCAGCGATTATCACTGGCGCTTTGCCTTCATTCTTGGTGGATGCTTTGGTTTGTGTTCGCTATATTTGCGCCTTAAGCTTTCTGAAACCCCTGTGTTTCAAGCGGTGATTGCAAAAAAAATGCTACTACGCTCACCGTTTTCACATGTTTTTAAAAAATCTTGGAGAGCGATGGTGCTAACTTTTTTTTGTGGCGCATTAGTCAGTAGCATAGTTTATTTGGTCAAAACTTATGTAAGGGTGTTTTATCACGATGTGTTAATGCTAGACGATAAAATATCGCTATTTTATTTATCTTATGCATGCTTTATTTTAATGATTTCAATGCCTTTTTTTGGCTATTTAAGCGATTTATTTGACAGACGAAAATTAATCATCATCTCTAGCACATCCATTGCCATACTAATTATACCAACCCTAATGTTAATGGCGCGCAGTAGTTTAATTGAGCACATAATTGGCCTGACTTTACTTGGAGTATTAGCTGGTAGCGTTTCAGGAATTTCGTATCTTTTTATTATCACTTTATTTAAACCAGAAGAGCGTTTTTCCGGCGTAGCATTTAGCTATAACGCAGGTATTGCTATGTTTGGCGGCACATCTGCATCAATCGCAAGTTATTTGGTCGATTATACCGGTCAATATTATGCCCCAGGTTTTTATATTATATTTACCGCTTTTATGTTTTTAGTAGCTGTATTTTCTATGCACAAAAGCATTAAGCCATAAGTATAATGTGAGCAGGCTGAGTTCTTATAATTTTGGTATTATAGCGGAATATTTCGCTCTTTGCTGGTACTTTTTTCATTTATGCATCACACTCAAACATCGATTTAAAACCAAATTTGGCGAGATAGATTTAATTTGCCAAAGATTTAATACCATTATTTTTGTAGAGGTGAAATTCCGCTCACAAGATTATGACGAAATCCTTTGCTCCGCCAAACAACAGCACAGGATGATTCGTAGTGCTGAATTTTTTTTGCTCAAACACCCTTGCTACAGATCTCATCAACTACGCTTTGATCTTATATTAATAAGACCATATCGATTACCTTTACGCATTAAGAATTTTATTAATATTGGGCAATAATATCGCCCTCAAATCAATTGACTATACATAGCGCAGTGACGAAGCCAGCAAACCTCAAATCAATTTACTATAGTTCAGACCAATCACTACCTATTGCAATATCAACAGTAAGAGGCATCGAGATTTTTACCACATTTTGCATGATATCTTTAATGATATAGGAAATATGATTTGCTAGAGGCTCTGGTGCGATTAGCAGTATA
>CANGHM010000047.1 GCA_947453775.1 Rickettsiales bacterium
CTCATCTATTACCTCTTCAGCGAATTGTGCAAGATTTACCTCAGAAATGGCAAGGTCAAGTTTATTGGCATTTAGCTCAGAAAAATCCAAAAATTTTTCTATATGATCATTCGCGCTCTTATAACCTTCATAAACCATAGCAGCTAGATCTCGTTTTTCTTGATCACTATATTTATCCCAGTTTTTATACATCTCTAAAGCTCCAACACTAATTTGTCTCATAGGAGATCGTATAGCGCCTGTCACATAAGTTAAAAACTCTTCTTTTATCGAGGAAAGGTTTTTTACTTCATTAGACAGATTATTAATCTTTTGTTCTGCCGCAGAAAAAAGCTTATCGGTTTTTTGATAGTTATGCTGCATTGGCTTTAAAAACATAACCAAGATAACACCAAACAAGACAATACCAAAAATTGAAAATGGCATAATAGTTTGTATTTCATATCCTAAATTGATTAAATTATTACTCAAAAATATTTTGATAAAGAATAAAGTACCATAAAAACCTATCAATATCATCCCAAAAGCCACTCTCCAGTCAAAAATAGCTAAAAGCAAAATCGCTCCCACCACAAATAACATCGATTGAATCATCGCAAGCCCACTAACGATTAAGAAAAATGTGGGTATAAACACCAAAGAATATAGTAAACCAAGCACCCACATAATTGAAGTTAAGGTATTGCCCCTTAAAACATCAGGGAGTATAGGATAAATCAGAAAATAATTTGAACACACTAAAGCTATCTGATATATCACAAACATATTACTAGTTTTTAAAAAACTATCATCAGGAATAGTGAACATATTAATCAAAATAATCGCTAAAGACATGAAACCAACATATGGAAAAAACTCCTCACGCTTAGTTAAATTCTTTTTGCAAAACTCCAGAAAATTAAAGTTCAGTATTGAGTGAAATATTGCAGAGCGATTTTTCATTTTTTCCAGCTGATAGCTTTCGAAAGTTTTGCGATCTTTAATACCAACCCACCCGCCAGGTTGCTTCAATAAATAATGAGCAGAAAAAAGCGCAATCGCGTTTACCAACATAGCTATTGGACATGCTTCAAATCCTATATCAATAAACTTAGATTCTAATGCAACAAGAGCAATCACTGCGCAAGACATTGCTATTAATACTGATTTACCAGAACTTCTAAATCCGAAAATTGCAAAAATTAAAGGCATAGCAGCTACTGATTCATATAAACCAACTGACAAAAACACCAGATCCAACATTCTGGTAAATCTCAAAGCAAGCAAAATAGCACCAATACCAGCAAAAATAGAAAACATTCTAGAAACAAAAACTTCGTTTTTACTCCAACTTAAACCCAAAGGCCGACAAAGATCATGCGCAAAAATAATTGAAATAGTATTTAAAAACGAATCCGCAGTCGACATAATCATTGCCATAATGCCTATTGCAAAAATGCCTTTGAAACCAGGGGCAGCGTACCTATTAATGATATATGCTACCAAATTGTCCGGATCCAAATTAGGATTATCAGATAATAAAAAAATTCCTATAAAAGCTATCATCATCTGAATGATAAAGCATATTAAAGCTGATATATTAAACGCACTAGATGCTTGATAAATACTGCGCGCCATCGAAATTCTTTGAAAAAGCATAGGGCCAATTGTGGGAAAAAAGATCACAACAAAACCCAACATTTGATAAAATTTAGGATTATATAAATCAAAAACCTCGCTAAAACTAAATAACGGATTGGTATTTAACATATCTATGAGAACATTTTTATCCTTAATTCCATCGAAAATGGTAATAGCAATAATAGGCAAAACGCACACAAAAGTGAAAAATTGAATTATATCGGTGAAAGTTACCGCCTTAATTCCTCCTCGAGCTGAATATAGAATTGCAATCGCAGCACTGAGCAACGTTGCATACAAACTTGAAGTGCCAAAAATAACTTCTAACAATTGCGATGAAACCTTAAACTGACTAGCAAGAACACACATATAACAAGCTATGCTAGAGATAGCAGTAATAATTCTCACTGGCTTACCAAACAAGTCTCCCATTATTTCGGGCACTGACAGTTTGCCCAAAAACTCCCCCATCCTACAAACAAACACACTTCCTATAATGAGCAAACCTAGCGATTCTACCATTACTGGTATCATAAAATACAGACCCTGTCTATAGGTTTCGCTCATTGTGTAGGTAAAAAATCCAGCTCCAATCCAGCTGGCAACAATTGTTGATATCAAAGCAGATGTACTAAAATTTCGATCCCCTATCGCATAATTTTTAATATCTTTAACTCCGGTAGCATAAAACAAACCCACCACTAAATTGATAAGCAGAAAAGCTGAAAATATAATCAGATCTATATCGATGAAATTAAACATATATTTTAAATAATTAGTTATTAATCGGAATAATAAACGACAATGTTGCACCAGAAGTATTAAAATTATTTTCAGCCCAAATTACACCACCGTGCAGATTAACGATAAGCTTACAAATAGCTAAATCTATCCCCACTCTACCGGCCTTCTCACCAGCAGATGGGCTTGGCAGTATTGGCTCGAATATATCCACCAACTCTTCATCAGAAAACCCCGCTCCATTATCTTGCACAGTCACTTGAATCCAACTGCTCTGATTGCGCACGATCTTTTCTATTGAAATATGTATATCTGATTGCAATGTAGGGCTTAATGCATTTTCTAACAAATTTAAGATCATCCTCTCCATCTTAAGCTGATCGAATCGAACTAACTGACGATCAAACAATTTAGTATAAGTAATGTTGACTTGAGCATTTTTAGGCATAGATTCTTTAAAAGAATCTAAAATATTTTCAACAAAACTGATAAAATCTATTTTATCCATTTTGCAATGCAAAGTATGATCATTATTTATCTGCGCAAGATCAACAACGTTGTTGATATGCACCTTAGCAGCTTGGTATCCACTATAGATACTATAGGCCATCTCTTTTTTTTCCTGATCAGTATATTTATCCCAATCGTGATAAATAGAAAAAGCACCTGTAGCAATACTGTTCATAGGGACCTTAATATCTTGATTCATATTCTTTAAAACTTGTTGTTTAACAGAAAAGAATTTAGCCATCGTTTCAGAAAAATCAGGTAAATTATTTTGCATATCTGAAAAGAAAAAATCGTTACGCACATATCCACTTAACATTGGAGTAAAAAATACGGTTAAGATGCTACTCAAAATAGATAGAACAGCTAGCGAAGGCAGCAAAAAATAGTATAATTTATTCTCTAAAATACCAGTAGTATCTATCCACGCAGTTTGTACAAACACTACTATACTAATAAAGCCAAGAGCAAAAAGAGACAAGCCAACCCACCATCGCAATAATTGCAAGAGCAAAATTATATTTAACATGCAAAGCATCGATTGGATCATCGAAAAATTACTGGCAATCAATAGCGCAACAGGCATAAATACACATAAATATGTCAATCCTATTATCCACAAAACACTAACTATGCCACGATATTTAAAATTCACCTCTGGCAAGAACGTACAAAACACAAAACAAGTAGAGAAAAAAAGCCCTGTTTTAAAAATGAATAATAAAATTGGAGCATTCTGCGAGCTCTGCTCTATTGTGCACATACCAATAATTACTGAAATGGCAGAGATAAATCCTATACAATGATACAAACTCTGGCCTTTTAAATAATCTAGTCTAAAAAATTTCACAAAACTAAAATTATACAATCCATATATAAAGCCGTTTCTCTTGTTAGCGGCATCTTGTCTATCCTCATAAAAAGAAATCTTATCTTTTACACCAACCCACCCCCCAGGCGCGCGTAAAATATAATGCAAGCTAAATAAAGCAACAAAGTTACTAAATATACCAGGCACAACGCTTTGCACACTAACACTAAAAATCTCTACAGAGTTAAGTATACCTTTTTCAAATAAGAAAAAAGTTAATCCACCAACAAGCATGCTAAGTAAAGTTACCATGCCAGAACTTCTAAATCCAAAAATTGCAAACCAAATTGGCACACATATAACAGAACCATATGCCCCAGCCACAAGGACTACTATATCTAGCAAACTTTCAAATCGCAACGCAAGTAACATCGCAAATCCACCCAATACTAGAGCAAATATACGACAAATAATTATTTGTTTATCTTGGTATTTAAAACCAAAGGGAACGCACAAATCATGAGTGAAAATAATCGCTGCAGAATTAATTAAAGAATCAGCCGTAGACATAATCATAGCCATAATACCAATAGCAATCATGCCCTTAAACCCAGGGACAGTAGCGTATCGCTCAACAATATGACTCAGTAAATTATTAGGATCTAAATTTGGATTAGCTGCTAATAAAAATACACCTATCGCAACAACAATTATCCACATAGCGAAGCACACAAAACCAGCTATCTTAAAAGATTTTGCTACCTGCTTAGTATCTTTGGCCATTGCAATTCTTTGGAATATTGCTGGCGCAAATTCAGGAAAAAATACAAAACACAATCCAAGCATTTCGTATAATTTAGGATTGCTAAAATCAAATAATTTAGCAAAACTAAATAGCTCATTACTAAATAAGACATCTGCAACTTGAGTACGATCTATGATTGCATCGTAAATAACCAAAGCTAAAAAAGGCAATATACAGGCAAAAGTAAAGAATTGTATTATATCAGTAAAAGTAACAGACCTAATACCCCCGAATGCAGAGTATAAAATTACTATTATAGAACTAGCAAAAGTTACATATATACCAGAAGTGCCAAATACCAACTCTAAAATTTTTGAAGATACTTTAAATTGCATTGCAAGATATCCAGTAGATAAAAACAAACTCATCAAAGCAGTAATAACAGAAGGCCCCCTACCAAACAAGCTATTCATCGAAGAGGCAATAGACATCTCACCCAAAAATTCACCCATCCTATGGGCGCATAAATACCCTATCATCAACATACCTATTGAATCTAAAGAGGCGGGAATTAAAAAAACTAATCCCTGCCTATAAGTTTCTGTAATATTATAATTAAAGAAACCAGCTCCAAGCCAACTTGCCACAATTGTTGCAACAAGAGTAGATGTGGAAAAATTACGCCCCCCTAAAGCATACACATTTAGATTCATTACCCCCCGAGAATAAAAAAGGGCAACCGACATGTTAAAAACTAAAAAAACGCAAAAAAGCAATATATTGATATCAATATTCATCATATAGAAAAAATTATCATTTAATTTAA
>CANGHM010000048.1 GCA_947453775.1 Rickettsiales bacterium
ATCTGAGTTGACTAATCAAGCGAAAAAAAAATTATCAGGGAAAATTATCGAATGTCAAAATAACTTCAAAAAACACGATCAGCTTGGTCAAGATTTTTGCCCTAAGCTGCTACCGACACTAAAAACTAAATTAGCAAAATTAACTTTAGATCTTGATAAGACAGATGTAGAGGCCAAAGCAATTCAAAAAAATTTAAAAGAGATTTCAAGTTTCTTTAAGAATCAGATGGCTCAGCTTTCTTTAGAGTATGAAAGACCAGATAAGACCGATATAAAGGAATTATATACAATCAATGATCTGTGCCAACATTTAGATTTCCTAAAAGATCCAGAATGCAACGTTGAAGAATTAATGCATCTTAAATTTGACATAGGTTTTACTGGAGAAACGACTGTGCCTTCTTATGGATATGCTGCTGCAGCAGCATAAGTCAATTTATGATCTGTATGGGGTATATGTTAGTTCATTATTTTTCTTTGCTCTAACTTTGCAGCACCGCAACAGAGCGTGAGTTGTATAGTTATCACATCGGCGTTAAGAGCAAAGCAATATGTCATTATTTGCTTATACTGATTTTCATGTACAAATAATCCCGTATGATACGATTATTTCATATACCTGATTTAAATTTTTTTATATTTGATTTTTTAATTTGTGCTATAAAAATTGACAACTTTAACTAATTGAAATAGTATACAACAAAGGTCAACAAAATTTATGGTACATCAAAATGGATATAGAAAACAAAGATCAATACAATAACGATTTACGCTTGTGCTTAAATTATTTTGATGGATTATTTCCTCAATTGTCAGTTGTTTTAACTTGTGCTTTTCCATCGTCCTCTTTGTTGTTATCTTGGATAATGTTTCAATATACCGGTAGTACTTCCAAGGGGATGCTAGTTTTTATTTTGGTTTCCCTACCAGCCATATATCAAATTATGCTTAAATTTTGGATGACGAAAAAACCTTACGAAATTTATTCTTCCTAGTTTACAATCTAGCGCATAGTTTAATAGTTCAGCAAAGCTGAAAAACCTAATGCTTACAATGCATCGGTATTTTTAGCGCCTCTGGCCAGACCTCATACCACCCTTTGTTGTGACCTACTCCAGGAAAAATTCTGGTAGATACACATTTGCTCGATATTTTATCGACAAACAATTGCGCAATAAAAGC
Organism: Rickettsiales bacterium; assembly: GCA_947453775.1. Classification (GTDB taxonomy): domain Bacteria; phylum Pseudomonadota; class Alphaproteobacteria; order Rickettsiales; family Rickettsiaceae; genus CANGHM01. Next base: position 1,183 of record CANGHM010000048.1, read on the forward strand.
AGGCACCACTTTATCACCTCCGCCTGAAAGATGAAGCTGAGGTATATGTTTTACCTTATGGGTAAAATCAATAGGATTAAGAGAATTATACATTGGTAATGATCTGTGATATTTATCAAAAGCCACTAAATCAAGATTACCAGCAATAGTTACAATACTGCGCACATTTGGATTAATGCTAGCTATTAAAACCACCGCTGCTCCACCACCAGAAAATCCTATCAAATCTAGAGTAGCACCTTGCGAAATCTTATTAATTGCATCATTTAAAGAAAATATTACCTCTTGACTTAAACGCGCCTCGGTCCAATAACATCTCTTGCAAAATGGGTTAAGATCAGGGTCAGTATACTGACATGGTCTTGCAATGTATACTACGTTTTGCCTGGCATCAAGTGTCGCCAGTTTCAGCAGCATAGGCTCTTGCGGCGTTGGATTACTTGAAACCATATCGCCTCTCCATACCACACCATCGCCCTCGATATAAACAACCAAAGGCTGACCTGGAGATTGAATTTTCTCGTAAGTAGTAAGTAAAAATTTACCCCCATGTACTAACTTTTTAGTAAATGCACCTTGCTGAGCAACTGAATCAGCAGCTTGTTGGCTTGCTACAATACTGTGCACACAAGAAGACAAAAAAGTCATCAGTAGAGCATATTGCAGGATCATGTTAACTAAATATTTGGCATGCGCGCTAAAGAAATGTATTAAATTTATCATGCTCACTTAGTTGCTAGAAAATTGGTAGCTTTCGTTATTATCTAAAAACTTATCGATATTTTGCAGCTGCTTGCGCATAGCTTTAAATTTACTCAAACGATCAGCGCTAAGAGCAGTGTCAGGCATAGTTTTAATGCTAAGTGGGTTAACCGCACGACCATTAATATGCACCTCGTAGTGTAGATGCGGCCCTGTAGAAGAGCCACTACTTCCAACATAAGCGATAATTTTACCTTGCGCAATTTTATAACCTAGCTTCATATCTTTATGAAACTTAGATAAATGAGCATAAAAAGTACTTAAATTCGAGCTATGCTTAACCTTAATATATCTACCATAACCAGCTTTAGTGCCCATTTCGGTAATAACTCCATCGCCAGCAGAATAAATTGGAGTGCCTGTTGGTGCAGCAAAGTCAATACCTTTATGCATTCTATGGTAGCCTAAGATTGGATGTTTTCTATTACCAAAAAGACTAGAAATTCTTGCAGCCTTCACAGGTGTTTTAAGCAAATTGCGCTTAAAGCTTTTACCTTCTTTTGAAAAATAAGATCCTAAATTACCAGAGTCGCTATATCGATATATATCGTATACTTGATTTGATAAATTAAGTTTTGCACATAATACATTGCCGTAATGAGAAAATTTTTCCTTTTCTACACTGAGCTTCTCTATCAATAGCTCTATAAAATCACCAGATTTTACTTGGCGCTGAAAATCAATTTGGTGGCTATATGCCATAATAATCTCATTAACTACATTTAAAGGGATATCTAATGATTTAAGTGAAGCAAATAATCCACTGCTGCGAATTTCAGCTTTAGTTTTGACCACCTGTTTAATTAAAGTCACTATACTTTCTTCAATACTAAAAGCATCGCCAGATTTAATAATTTTCAAGTAAGAGGTGTTATTAGGAGCCAAAATACCAATATTTCTTACAGCAAAAGATTTATTAGACTCATCAACTGGCTCTAGTGTGAGTATTAATTTTGATTCTGGTTGTACTTTTTTATTAGCAACCTTTAAACTTTCTATAATATTATTTGTATCACTATTTTTTACGTGATGCTTTTTCAGCAACCCTAACAGGGTTTCGTTTTTGCGTAGAGTTAGTTGTAAATTAAGATTTGTCTGATCATCGCTATCTTCTTCATATTCATCTATACTGTTGCTAATGTTTTGCGCTACATAAGAAGTGCGGTGAATAAAGTTTTCTATTCCTACATAAACCATTAATGCAAAAAATATAAAAAGCAAAAAATGCACCTTATACTCCTGGGAGTCTCTATTAGGTAAAGATATTTGAGTGAAAATGATATTCTTCAAAGCAAAGTCCAAGTAATAAATTTATGAATCTATAGAAGTATTTTTTACCTAAATGTATTTAGTATGGTGTATATTTCTAATTTTGTAGCCAATACATCACTATAGTACTCTTAGTTCAATTAAACCACTTTTTTGTTAGAAAGGCAATAGCGCCACTTTTTCTCAAGGCAATAAGCGCCTGATCCACAGGATCTTTCAGCTGTGAGTTATGATTCATCGCTATAGAAAAATTACTTTTTGCATCAGCAATTTCAAAAACATTAAGCCCTGGATTGATCTTTTGGAATTTTTTTACTTGCGATGTTTCAATTATCACAGCATCAATTTTTTTTAATGTCAGCTCTTGCATTAATAATAAATTATTACTTAGCAATTTTAGTTGCACTCCATCAACATTTTGTGCTATTTGATTGGCTTGATGGTGCCAGGTAGAGCCCATTTGCGCACCTATAATTTTGTCTTGCAAATCATTTAAATTAGATATTTTTAAATTACTGATAATAGACATGCTAGAGCTGGCATAGCAAATAGAAAAGTCCATACTGCCCTGTCTTTTATCAGTTTTAGATAAACCAGCAATCAGCAAATCTACATCGCCACTATGCAACGCCGGAATAAGCGCTGGAAAAGCCATGTTTTTAATTTTTAATGATTTACCCATTTGCTTTGCAACTTCCTGAATTAAGTCTATATCAAAGCCAACGATCTGACCATTTTGAATAAATTCAAAAGGCTGATTATCGGAGCATGTTCCCACAACCAACATCTGATTATTTGCGACTTGCTCAGATTTAGAGCACGATAAAAGCAACAGCAATAAAACCCAAGCAAATCTCATAGCCTAACAATACGGTTTACTGTTAAGTTTAAGCGCTCTGCTTGCTTATTAATTTTACTTAGCATTACATGCTCTTGGTCATCTTCTTCAACAATAGAATACATATTTCCAGTAGTAACAACAGCCGCATCAATACCAATCTTATTTGCCCCTAGCACGTCGGTATCGAACGTGTCGCCTGTCATTAAAATACGCTCTTTAGCGACCTGAGGATACAAACTTAGCGCTTCTTGAAAGATTGGCTCAAAAGGCTTACCAATATATACAACCTTACCACCAAATTCTTCAAATTTATCAGCAAAATAACTAGCGCAATATATCACCTTACCTCGCTCGATTAATATTTTATCGTTGTTGGCGCAAATGGCTGGAATTTTTAGCTCTGCAGCTTTTTGCAAAATATCGTAGTGACTTTGACTAACATCTTGTTGCAGTAATCCAAGTGATATAACCATAATATCGGCTTGCTCTAGATCGCTAACAGTTTGCAAATTAAATTGATTCCAAAGTTCAGCGTTATGATCCAGGCCAAAGTTATAAATTTTAGGATTACTAACATCAAAATATTTATGCGCATTAGAAAGCATATTTTTGGCAAGATCACCTGCTGTAATAATTGATTTAGAAGGTACTTGCAATCCTAACGAGGCTAATTTAATTGCAATTGCATCTTGAGTTCTGGAGGAGTTGGAAACAAAAATTAAGTTTTTGTGGACTAAAATCTTCTCGATGGTATTTTTTGCCCCAGGATAAAGATCGGCGCCATCAATGATCACCCCCCAAAGATCAAACAAAAATAAATCGTAATAATCAATCAAATCAACTAGGTTTGTAATATTATTAACAGGAGATAATTTAGACATAAGTTGCAACCGGACTATGTTGAGAGTAATTTTTCGATTATACTGTAACTTAGAAATGTTAAGCAAATAATTTAACTCTAATTAGGAAAAATAGATGAGCCAAGATTACAATGCAGACTCGATTAAAGTTTTAAAAGGGCTAGATGCAGTACGTAAAAGACCCGGCATGTATATCGGCGATACAGACGATGGAAGTGGCTTGCATCATATGGTTTATGAAGCAGTTGATAACGCTATTGATGAAGCATTAGCTGGTCACTGTAATAAAGTAGATGTAATTCTTAATGCCGA
>CANGHM010000049.1 GCA_947453775.1 Rickettsiales bacterium
CATTGTTTTGTTATTTGGTGCAAAACCCCCGATAGCTCCAGTTAAATAAAACAAGCCATTTTGACTAGCAAAAACATGAGCCGGATTAATAAGATTATAGCTTGCTAAAATAAAGGTAGTGCAAAGAAAGGATTTAAAATGTTTTGTGTTTTTCATAATAATTAATGTATAAAATTTATATTTTTTAGACTAAGTTAGTATCCTGACCAGCTGAATCAATATCAAACATTTGATGAATATCAAAACCTGGATTTTCTTGTTTAATGATCTCTACCGTGTTTAGCATCTGGCTAGGAGATAAACCAGTTTCGTCTAATATTTTTTGCTGTTGTTTAGAAGTTAGGTTCAAAAAATCATTATCGTATTTGATTTTGTTATGAAATATTGAACAGACATGATATTTTGTCGTATAAGTATTGTTAACAACAGGAGCTCTAGACGACAAAGCTTTAATTTGCTTTTGCAGTTCTTGATTTTGTTCTGCAGTTAACTCAATTTGCTTTTTCAAATCATCACCCATTATTGAAACAAACTTCGTTCCTATAGTTGAGACCTCATCTAAGATATGATAAAAGCCTTTACTGATATTATCGTTTTTATGATGCGGTTGGAGATGCTGTATAAAATTAATGTAAGTAAGCTGTAAATCTATTGCTGCCATTTTGTTTTTAGGGTTAATATTATGCAAAAGCAAAATTTTCTGTGTCATTTTCGAAACCACTGAAGGCTGAGAGGAATTTTGCATTATGACATTCAAGTAATTTTTAGTAGCAACAGTTTTGTCATTTAATGATTTAATATCAACCTTAGCATCTAAAGAGTTAATATAGTATTTATTTATTAAATTGCTAATTTCTTTCAATTGAGCAACAATATTTTGCGAAACTTCTTCGCGCCATTCATAAACTACTTCATGAGCTTGAGCAGATAGCACTATGTTTGCCTTGGGATTTTGCGTATATTGCAAAGCATTTATTACATCTATTGTTTCTTTTGACACAAGTGGCCTTGGGCCAGTCTGTCCAGGAGCGTAAAAAAGAAGTATGTTACCTTTATTGTAAATTATATTTTTTACAAGTTCTCGCTCTTGATTGTTAAGGCCAGATAATCCACCTTGCGGCTCAAGCTCGCTAATTAAAAAATCTTTAAAATCTTCTAGTCTAGAAACTGGGCTAACTTTGCTAATAACCAAAAACATACTTTTAGCAGCATCGGTAATATTAGGAAAAAGTTGCGTAACTTTTTTGATTAATTCTGTAAAGGTATTTAAACGATCTTGAAATTCTGACGCTTTACAAACAACTATCACCTTGACCCTTTGGGCAAGTTCAAAAATATGCTTAATATAATATGCATTGGCTATTTCTTGCTCTACACCGCGGGTGTCATCAAAACCAGGACAGTCAAAATATGTAAGACCTCTTTGAGGGTCAAAATATTTACCAGGCACCGTGGTTCCAGAAGCTCCGCCTGAAACAATTTTTATATCTCCCACATTCTCTTCAGCTTCAATAATCAATTCTCCTGGGAATCCCTTTCGCACAGCTTTAAGTTTCGCTCCCGCTAAACAGTTAATTAAAGTACTTTTACCATGACCAGTTCGGCCAATTACCATTATTGCATTTTGAACTTTTGCCGTTCCCAGCTTGAACAAACCTTCTTGAATTAAATTTTGAATTTGCCCCGTGGAATCATAAACACTTCGTTTCATTTTACCTATAAATTAAAGTTAAACATAAAATATAACTTAGAGTATACTTACTGGTGATTTTTTTATTAATTCTAAGTAAAACGATGAGCTTAAAAAATTACAGAGTTTGGTAAATATAGCACACCCCCATGCCAAATAGCTCACAAGCCAACTAGCTGGTGAAGATGCAGATTTAAGTATTATTATTGTGGCCAATGGTGCTAAAATAGTCCTGATACTCTGCTTGATTCACCCAGTCAGAATGATAGGTACTACTGATCTGCGACTCTCCAGATTCTTCCATCAAATCCTCTAGGTCTTCTTCATCAAATTCTTGAGCGATAGGCAGATACTCAAATATACTTTCTTTTAACATATCTTGAAAATCTTTTGTGCAACGACTGTTAGATACCACAGATTGTAAATTATTAAATAATTGGGCGTATGATAGTTGATTTTGATTCTCAATGCGCTCCTCATCTGCAGGATTCATTATACAACCGATGACTATATCCGTTAAAGACTGAACCTTATCTTCATCCAACTTAACCCCCAATGCTTTGTATGCAATAATCAAATCGTCTAAAATATGTAAATCGATAGTTTCATCAGGATTATTTGGAGCAAAGGTGTATAAGGGTTTGCGCTCAAAAAATTCCTTAAAATTATTCCGCATGTAATTATCAAAATAATTAGCATTAATGTGAGCATAACCCAATAGCTGTTTGATAAATGCTATGGTTTCTTTGTGGTCGTATATATTAATTGAGGCATTGAAACTAGCATTTGTTAAAATTGCCACTAGCGAATAGCACAAGTACTCATACCAGACTTTAGATAAGCATTGTTTAGCTTTATGCAGCAAGGGTGGGCATAAATTTTTGATTTCATGTGCGCTTGACTCATCGAAATATTTTGCCTCTTCTATTAACTCAACAATATCGTCGATCAAATACTTTGGCTCTTTGTAACAATCTCCTTTTAAGGTAACTTTATTGCCTTTTGAAATAAATTGCATAGCTAAATCTTTGAACTGTTGGGCTAAATATTTTATACGCACCTGCGGATTCAGAATTAATGTTTTCATAATTATCCTATTTAATATATTCAAGATATACTATATAGTATAATAATTTAACCTAAAATTAAAGCAAAATTATTGGCTTAGATAAGTGTGATTTTTGCTATAGTCAATTGATTTGAGATTTGCAACTTGCCCACTCACTTTAGCCTATGCGCAGTAGCGCTAAAGGCATTGCTTATAGTATCAAGCTTCAACTGAATTGACTATATTAGTAATAATTTTTATTCAATATGTAATCAATTTTAAGATGAAGTATTGCGATTTATGATAATCTAAGATAGCTTAATAAAATAAAGTAGTATTAAATTATTCATAAATCAGCTATGAAAAATATTATCATTAAAAGCATTATTATTTTGATGTTTTTTCAAATTTCCACTTCGCTTTTTGCCGCGCATTTAGTTGTGCCAGTGAAGATAGCTCAATGCCAGGAGCAAGAAATTTATGATACTTACCATGCTATTGGCAAAGCTAGTAATAGTAAAAGGAAGGATTTTTTAGCTAACATTAGTGGGGTCATAGATTTTATTACTCCCAACCAAGGGGCAAAAGTGAGCGCTGGGCAAACTGTGCTAATTATTGAAAAGGATTTAGCACAAACAACTAAAACTAGAGCGGAAAAAGCTTATCAAGAAGCCCAGCTGAATTTAACCCGAAGCCTGAGTTTATATAAAGACAAAGTAATTAGCTCCCAGGAGTTAGAAAAAGCACAAATTGATGCCAATAATGCTAAGCTAGATAGGGAAAAAGCTAAAAATTTATATGAAGATATGGTAATGATCGCACCTTTTGACGGCATCATGGGTAGCGTTACTTATTCAGAGGGAGAGTATGTTAGCGCCAAACAAGCTAGTCCTGAAGTGCTTTTTAGCATTATCGATGTTAAATCACCTATGATTGCTAATTTTTATTTGCCAGAAAATTTGTTAAATAAGATACACAATGGCGCAAAAGTTAATATCTCCTATCAAAATCATACTATATCAGCAAGTGTGATGTTTGCATCTGCATATATTTCTGCTGCCAATGGTGGATTTTTAACTAAAGTATTAATTGAGCAAAACAGTCAAATTCCCGATGGTGCTTTTGTGGAGGCGCAATTTATGCTAGATGCTCGCAACGCATTGATGGTTCCGGAAGAGTCAGTCCAGCAAAATATGAATAATAACACCTCTGAAAGCATTATTTATTTAGTGGAAAACCAGCAAGCCAAAGCTCTACCAATTCAAATTGGAGTAAGGCAAAAAGGCATGATCGAGGTAATTTCGAAAGAATTAAATAAATCTTGCGTGATAGTGAAAGAAGGAATATACAAACTTTACAATGGCGCAAAAGTTCAAATTATACAATAATTGTATCTGCTATGTTTTTATCTGAAAAATGTATTCAAAAACCTGTGCTAGCCACAGTACTAAGCTTAGTGATAATCTTGGTAGGTCTAGTATGTTTTAGCAAACTAAGCATTCGTGGAGCGCCAGATGTGGACCCACCAATTATTACGGTTACCTCGGTATACACAGGTGCTAATGCACAGTACATGGAGCAAAACGTTACCAATATTTTAGAGCAAGCTATACGCACTATTAAAGATGTAGATTATATTACCTCTTATAGCGCTATTGGTAGCTCGAAAATTAATATTTTCTTCAAACTTGATGCTAATATAAATACGGCTTTAAGCGATGTGCGCTCGCAAATCTCTTCGGCCTCTTTCCAGCTACCTAACAACATGCAAATGCCCCAAGCAGCAAAACAAAATGGCGATAGTGCACCTAGCATTTTTTTAATTATTAAAAGCGATAAGCTTGATGCCCTAGATTTAACTGACCTGGCGCAAAAACAAATTGTTTTACAATTGCAAAGAATCGATTCAGTTGGTAGCGCAGCAATATATGGGGCTCAGTACTACACAGTCAAAATTAATCTTGATCCAGTTAAAATTTATCAATATCAAATTCAGATACCAGAATTAGTAGCAACTATTGAGCAGCAAAATATCGACTATCCAAGCGGATTGATTAAAAGCCAAAAGCTTAATTTTGTGGTCAATGTAAATTCTAGAATTATTCAACCCAAAGATTTTGCCAATATAGTAATCGCTAATAAAGCTGGAAGAATAATAAAATTAAGCGATGTTGCAAAAGTGGAGTTCGATGCAGCAGAGCTAGATACCATACTGCGCTGCAATGGGCAAAAAGCTGTAGCAATAGGTTTAATTAAGCAATCAAAAGCCAATATTTTAGATCTTTCCACTCAAGTAAAAGCCACCCTACCCCAAATTCAAAACTCTTTGCCTGAAGGTGTAACTATCGAGATACGCTATGATCAATCCACCCCAACTAAAACCTCGATTAATGCAGTTTTTAGGGCAATTTTTGAAAGTATTTTTTTA
>CANGHM010000050.1 GCA_947453775.1 Rickettsiales bacterium
ACCTTGATATTTATGATCGCTCTGATTTGATGTGAAAGTTGTATCGATGTTTGAATAATTGACCAAGGCTCCTAGACTAAAGTTAAAATCATTGAAGCTAACAATAGCTCCAGCTGCAATGCCCCATATAAAACTACTATTAGCAGCAAATTCACCATTTTTATCGAATGTAGAATAACCGATTAAAGGCATTGCAAAAACATAAGTTTTGATGGGGGTCTTATCTGGTGATCCAGCTGCAGCAGCAGCTGCCCTTGATGCTATGCCTTTACTTGCATTAGTGGTAGTTTTAGTAGCTCTAGAAGTTGTAATAGAGTGTCTATAGTGATTATGAGCAGCTGGTGGTGATGCTGGGGTATATTGCTGGGCCACTGCTGATAAATTTTGTTGATTAGGTTGAATCACAGGCATATCTGGCTTGAATTTTGCGATTGAAAGCATTCTTTCGTTATTAGGGGCATTGGGATTCGTGATAGAAAGTTCTAAGGTTGATGTTTTTATTTTTTTAAGATATTCATCAAGTTCGGCAGCGTCAGGAAATTCGTATCTAATTAAGTGGGTTTTATCTTGTGATTCAATTATTGGTGTCAATCTCAAGCTGTGTGGGTTATTGCTGGGTTGCCAAATTACTTCTATATTACTTTGTAGAATTTGATCTAAGTTGATAATATTAGCCACATAGTTTTCAATACCATCCTTTTTTCCCTCTAAATTATCACGATTTATAGTAAATTGTAGAATTGATTCAGGCATTATAGATGTATTTCCATTAAATTTTACTTCTTCTATTCCTGATGCAAACTCTATTTTGCCCTTAGCTCCAAGGCTTACATTTTTTAATTCTATTTTTTTGTCTGTAACATGTAGTAGTTGGTCTAGGTCAGGCATAGGATGGCCTATCTGGACAGAATTATCTTGAACCTCCATGCTTTCTACATCTGCTATATTATGAATTCTGATTGGAGAAAATCCATTGCCGGCATCTTTGATTATCACTTTCCCTATGTCTTGAAGCTTGCCTATTTGACAGCCTCCAAAGATTGTTAAATGTGAATTTTCTGTAGCGATGACATGGTGTACTCTTGCGCCGTTAAATATAGTGTGACCCTTTGCAGATCCTAATAGTTCCACCGTGGCATTAATAATATTGCTTTGTATATGGGCGTCTGATGTATAGATTACTTTAGGAAGATCAAGGCCGGGAGTTGAAATACCAATACCTGTAATACTATTTTTTGCTTGCGCATTGGAAAAAATTAACTGTCCGTTTGTTTTTAATCGTACGGGTAGAAGCAAATCTGTTGATCTTTCACATGTCTCAGTAATCGTCTCGGTAATATTAGGTTCACGTTGAATTGTTTTATAATGCAAATTCTGCTCTGTAGAGTCACCATCCTGACCGACCTCTGGGAGTACTGCGTATGCGCTCCAATTAGTATTGATTGATGTGGCGACTAATGCTGTAATCAAAAATTTCTGAAGTTTGTTTTTTTTCATAAAATACAAGTAGTTAATAAATTGTTAGAAATAAAGTTATTTACAAAAACAGCGTAACTTATACCAAGAATTTATTATCAACTAAGTACCTCATTAACTTTATTAATATAATGATTTGTGGTAAAAAAATCACAAACGCAAACAAATCTATATGTAAAAAAGTCATAAAAAGCCTTTTTGCATGAGTGTTTATCAAGATTACATTTGATGTAAATAATTTGGTTAATTAAGAGTTAAATAAAAATATCTGACTTAATTGAAAATTTATATTAATCAATCGTAAAATCACAATATTTCTTGTAAAGTAGCTAGTAAAATTATAGTTTGCGCATTGAGTATTTTTTGAGATAGCGCCCTTGAAATACAAAAAAAAACATCCATATCTATAGTCGATAAGAAACTTAAAAGCTTCTTATGATTTTTTTATTAATTTTATAGTCAACAACAAAGGTAATTTTATGAACTTAAATACAAGTTTTAAACCGTTATATGACAAAATCGCCATTGAGCCAATAGAGCAAGAGGATAAAACATCGGGCGGTATTTTAATACCTGATACAGCTAAAGAAAAGCCAATGAGAGGCAAGGTTGTATCTGTAGGTGATGGGTACAGATCAGATACAGGAGCTTTGTCTGATTTGCAAGTAAAAGTAGGAGACATAGTTGTATATGGCAAATGGGCTGGTACAGAAGTGAAAGTTGGAAGTCAAGTAATCATCGTGATGAAGGAGTCCGATGTTATGGGTATTATTAAATAATTAAAACAATAGGTAAATTATGACAGCTAAAATAATAAAATTTAAAGACGAAGCGAGACGTGAAATCCTTGAAGGGATTAATCTTGTTGCAGATGCAGTAAAAGTAACTCTTGGCCCAAAGGGACGCAATGTTGCAATAGAGCAATCATTTGGTGCGCCTAAAATTACTAAAGACGGCGTGAGCGTGGCAAAATCAATAGAGCTAAAACACAATGGTCACAATTTAGGAGCACAGTTTATTAAATCTGTTGCAAGTAAAGCTGCCGATGTAGCTGGTGATGGTACTACTACTGCTACTGTTTTAGCCCAGCGAATTGCAAAAGAGGGGAACAAGCTTGTAGCTGCTGGAGTTAATCCGATGGATTTAAAAAGAGGAATAGATCAGGCAGTAACATGCGTTTTAGAAGAGCTAAAAAAACGTAGCAAGCCAGTTGATAAAAACTCTGAAATAGCTCAAGTGGGTACTATTTCCGCTAATGGAGAAGTTGAAATTGGTCAAAAAATTGCTCAAGCAATGGAAAAAGTTGGCAAAGAGGGTGTGATTACTGTAGAAGAAGGTAAGGGATTAGATTTTGAGCTTGAAACAGTTGAGGGTATGATGTTTGATCGTGGATATTTATCGCCATATTTTGCTACTAATCAAGAAAAAATGGTTACAGAGCTTGAAAATCCATATATTTTATTATACGAGAAAAAGCTCTCAGCAATTCAGCCTATTTTACCTCTTCTAGAGCAAGTAGTACAAACAGGCAAGCCTTTATTGATCATAGCTGAAGATATTGAGGGCGAAGCGCTAGCCACACTGATTGTAAACAAACTTAGAGGCGGCTTGAAAGTAGCTGCTGTTAAGGCTCCTGGATTTGGAGACCGCAGAAAAGCGATGCTTGAGGATATCGCTATTTTAACTAATGGACAAGTAGTTAGTGAGGATTTGGGCATGAAATTAGAAAATGTTAAAATCGACTCTTTGGGTAGGGCTAAAAAAATCACTATTACTAAAGATAATACTACTGTGGTAGACGGATTGGGCCAAAGGGCTGCAATCGATGGCCGTTGTGAAGAGATTCGCAACCAAATCCAAAACTCTACTTCTGACTACGATAAGGAAAAGCTTCAAGAGCGTTTGGCAAAACTCTCAGGAGGAGTCGCGGTACTGCGTGTTGGCGGGGCTACTGAAGTTGAGGTTAAAGAAAGAAAGGATCGCGTGGAAGATGCTCTACATGCAACAAGGGCTGCTGTGGAAGAGGGCATTGTGCCAGGAGGCGGAACTGCTCTTTTTTATGCCGCAAGAGTTTTAGATAATCTAAAAGGTGCAAATGCTGACCAAGATTGTGGAATTAGAATTATTAGAGATTCTTTAAGCGCTCCTTTGCGTCAAATTGTTGAAAATGCTGGAGAGGAAGGCTCTGTAATCGCTGGCAAACTTGCTGAAAGTAAAGACCTTAAGTACGGATACAATGCTCAAACCATGCAATACGTCGACATGGTAGCAGAAGGTATTATAGATCCAACAAAAGTTGTGCGTACTGCGCTGCAAAGTGCTGCATCAATTGCATCTTTAGTTATTACAACTGAGGTGACCATTACCAACGAGCCATCTAATCAAGATGCTTCTGGTGGAGCTCCTGGAATGGGTGGTATGCCTGGTGGAATGGGTGGATTCTAAAATATCACAAAATTTTTAGAGCGTTTTATTCAAAACTCTCTTATGCTTCTACTATAGCCTAAAAAAATTATTTGATAGTTTTTTTGCGCTATAATAGAGGTCTAAGTAAAAAATATAGTCACCAATATTGTTTTCTCAAATTGAATATTGTATATTTGATAAGATAATTAATATTTATATATTTAAAAACATGGTCTGGTGTATAAGATTCGCTATATTTTATTTTTCTATAGTTGCACTGACTTTGCTCTTGTTCCCACTGGTGATCGTGGCTTATTTATTAAAACTTGACTATAGGTACAAATACTTATTACCTTACACGTGTTCACGAGCATATATTTGGCTGGCAAAAATTATATTTAATCTCAAATATCAGGTGTCTGGCTTAGAAAAGTTGCCTAAGGGACCTGCGGTATTTATTTCTAATCATCAATCTTATTGGGAAAACTTTTTTGTTCAATTAATTGTACCAATGCATTCTTGGGTGATGAAAAAAGAAATTTTTAATATTCCTATTTTCGGTTGGGCTGCCAGGATGATGGATCCAATTGCTGTGGACCGTAAAGACCATATGTCGGTAGCGCAAATTTTAGAGCAAGGTAAAAAAAAGCTCGATCAAGGTTTGTGGATAATAATTTTTCCTGAATCAACGCGAGTAGCTCCTTTGCAATATAAGAAATATAAACCAAGTGCAGCGAAATTAGCGATGGATGCAAAGGTGCCTATTGTGTTAATGTCTCATAATGCTGGTCTTTTTTGGCCTCCTTATCATTTGGTAGCTAAGCCGGGGGTTGTGAATGTGAAGATTTTATCTGTTATTTATCCAGATGAATTTTTAGATCAAGACGCCCGCACTATGACTGCCAAAATAGAAAATATTATCAATGATGCCAAAGACTTAGCGTCATAGCCATTAGCTTTATTTAGATAAACTTTTTGAATAAAAAGAAAAGGGGCATAGTAAAATAAGTTGAAGTTTGCGTAATAGCATGACGTCATTAAAGGAAAAATGGTAGCATCATATATAGTCAATTGATTTGAGGGTTGAAACTTCTGCGCTGCGCCCTTTACTATGTGACAGTGGTACTATAGGCTACTTCTAGCATCAAACCTCAACTCAATCTACTATAAAGGCTTTTTTTATAGCTGTATCCTAGTTTTTTTAACCAGTAATACGCGCCCCCACTGATGTCATATTGAAGTGCTTTCCCATTTCCAACAATGTGCAATTTGGATTAGC
>CANGHM010000051.1 GCA_947453775.1 Rickettsiales bacterium
ATAGCTGGCATGCCAAGAAGAGTGGTAGACTACCCAGATGCATTCGCCGGATGGAACATGGTATCTTCTGTAGGCTCGATCATCTCGATGCTAGCAGCATTCTTTTTTGTATACGTCGTAATATATACGCTATTAAAAGGAGAAGTATGCCCACCCAATCCATGGGGCAAATACGCCAATACCTTGGAGTGGCAGACCTCATCCCCACCACCGTTTCACTGCTTTGAGACCTTACCAACCATTACGCAAGATCACAATCAATAGTTACAATAAAATAGTTACTAGAAATAATTTATGCAAACATCATCAGCTAGAAACGTTTTAAGCATGAAATCGGGCGCAATTTCCTCAAGCCTACCTTTATCAAATTCGACTGAATCAAGCGCGAAAGATTTTATTGTGCTAACTAAGCCAAGCGTAACGTTACTAGTGGTATTGAGCGCTATTACAGGTATTATATTAGCACCTGAGCAAACCAATCCAATAGCAGCTATAACTTGTGTGATTGCTACAGCCCTTGGATCAGCCAGTAGCGCAAGCTTTAATATGTGGTACGACAGAGATATCGATGCATTAATGGTGCGCACAAAAAATCGCCCAATTCCATCAGGAGCAATTCATCCAGACGACGGGCTTGCATTTTCAATTACACTAGGAATTCTTGCGCTAACACTTATGGCCGCTTGTGTTAATTACCTTAGCAGCTTTATTTTGTTACTGTCTATAATTTTTTATTGCGGAATTTATACCGCCTGGCTCAAAAGAAAAACAGATCAAAATATCGTCATCGGCGGCATAGCTGGAAGCTTTCCACCCATTATCGGATGGCTTAGCATTAATCAAACGATCGGAGCAGCTCCTATCATATTATTCATCATTATTTTTCTTTGGACCCCGGCTCATTTTTGGGCTCTAGCAATATATCGAAAACAAGAATATAGCGCATGCAATGTGCCCATGCTCCCAGTAACTAAAGGGATACACTATACTTGCAAATGCATTTTATTTTATTGCGTAGCTACCGTCGTTAGCTCTTTGCTGATGCCTTTAGCTTGCCAAACTAGCTGGATATACGTTAGCACCGCATGTATTTTAGGGTTCAGATTTATGCAATTAGCATTCATGTTGAACTTCTATCAATCCAGGCAATTAGCGATCAAACTATTTTTCTTTTCAATTTTTTATCTTTTCGCGCTATTAACTACTTTAATTATTGACCAGTATGTCTAAAATCAACAAACAAAAAATATATAAAAATTATATTCTCATGATAGCTTTAATCAGCTTAAGTGGATTATTATTTCTACTTGCTGCTATTAAGTTTCACTATTAATTATAATTAATTCAGCTCAGGAAAATAGTGTAAATAAACTCTGTTAGTAATAATGCAAGATATAAAAAAATGAAGAGAGCCATATTATAACCTCAAATCACTTTACTATAAAATGTATTATGTTGCTTAATTTGTTTACTGAGAAGAAGCAGCTCTATGAGCCTTGCGACGTCTGCGGTCAGACTCCTTGCCTTCCCTGATACGTTTTTCGGTGTTAGTTTCGTGGAATCTAGATTGTTTTGCTTTAATATATAAGCCCTCTCTTTGAGCTTTGCGCCTTAAATCAAGCAACGATTTTGCTGGATCATATGGCTGAACAGAAACTTGTATCACTTGTTTTTCTTACCTTTTTACTTTAAATTATAAAATAACTCGTTATATTATTTATATAACTTAAGCCGAGTAAAGTCAAGATCTATCAGCAAAATAATACAGTTAATCCGATTGATGTTTAATGCTTTGCTAGCAGAGCCTTTAATGCTATTAACAGCCTCAACAAGCATAGCATGAAAATATTTTTCATGATGTTCAGATATAAAATATGGAAATTCAATCAGGGCAAAGGGGGAATATTATATAGAAAATTATACAATCCTGGTTGCGTACTATATCATCGCAACTTAAACAATCAGAATTATCAGGATAATATAATTAGTATAAAGAATAAGCAACAGGCTTAAGAGGCGCACTCTTTAATAAGCCTAGAGATACGACTAACTTTTCTAGATGCAGTATTAAGCTTTAGAACTTTTTTAGTCACTCCTTGCATAATAACTGATTGGACTGAAGGAAACAAAGTTACAGCTTCTGTTTTTTGCCCAGCAGCCACTAGGGTCAGAATTTTCTTTTCAAGAGTTTTGATTTTGCTACAATTATTCTTGTTAACAGATCTTTGTCTAATAGATTTTCTATATTGTTTTTTAGCTGAAGAAGTATTAGCCATATTTTGTCTTAAATTAAAGTTAAATTATACTACTTGAGTATTTTCCTTGGGCAATTCTTTATCCCAATTTAAAAGCTCTATATACACCATGGGAGCAGCATCGCCCTGTCTAAAGCCAGCCTTAACAATTCTGGTATAACCACCCGGTCTTGCTACATACCTTTTTGCCACTACATCCATTAATTTTTTTACTGCAGATTTATCTTTCAAACGCGATAATATTAAACGCCTAGAAGCAAGAGTATCGTCTTTAGCTTTAGTAATCAGTTTTTCAACAAAAGGTCTTATAAACTTAGCTTTTGCTACAGTAGTAAAAATTTGCTCATGCAAAAGTAAGGAACTAGCAAGATTAGCCGACAAAGCAGATCTATGAGAAGAAGTTCTATTTAATTTTTTTCCGCTAATTTTATGACGCATAATAACACCTATTTAATCCAAAATTACTTTTTTTTAATCAAGCTATCAACAACATCTTTGTTCCAATCAGGTATTTTCATACCAAGAGTCAACAAAGAAAACATTTTATCACCAGTTCCAGCAGGTGATTTACCCTGACCTCTATATCTCACATCCTTTTCAGCAAAAATTTCTCTATTTAGTTGGTCTAAAAGATAGTTAATTTCATCTAAAGACTTCTTACCAAAGTGCGGCAACTTCAATAACTCCGCTTCTGTTTTTTGCACTAAATCACCTATATAAACAACATTATCTCCATTTAAACAATTTCTTGCTCTTACAGATAATTCTAAAGATGAAATTTTCTTAAGCAGAACCGGATGAAACTTTGTATTACTATTTTGAGGCTCTTGGCTATCAAGAAGATATTCTTGAGCGCTACCTATTAAAAACAAAGCAAAATGCTCCTGTAATATTTTGGCAGCAGAGCTAAGAGCATCGTTAGGAAGCATAGAGCCATTGGTTTCTATACTCATATGCAATTTATCATAATCAGTCACTTGACCAACTCTAGTTTTTTTCACTTCATAAGAAACTGATCTAACTGGACTAAATATAGCATCCAGAGCGATATAACCAACCATTGAAGAAGTTTTTTCAGCCATCATAGATGCTGGCACATAACCTCTGCCCATTTCGCATATCATCTCAATTTCTAAAGAGCTATTTGACTCCAGAGTACAAATCACATGATCTGGATCTACAATGTTTACATCAGAGCTTTTATCGATCATACCAGCAGTCACGACACACGGGCCAGAAACCTTGAGCTTAATAACTTGACGATCTGGCGATGACATTCTAACAACCATATTCTTCAAATTTACAAGAATATCTATTATGTCCTCTTTAACACCAGGCAATGGTTGAAATTCATGGTCTACTCCTGTGATTTTGACATATGTTACAGCAGCACCCTGCAAAGAAGAAAGTAATACCCTTCTAAGAGCGTTACCTAAAGTAATAGCAAAACCCCTCTCTAATGGCTCTGCCACAAGATGCAAAAGATTACTATTATTTTTATCTTGATGGGTAAAAAGCTTTTCTGATTTCAGTATAGACATATTGAACATTTTTAATTTTTAAACCCTCCTCTTTTTTTCTCTTCTACAACCATTGTGGGGGATGGGTGTAATATCTACTATAAAAGTAACATTCAAAGCTTTTAAAATAGAACGTAATACACCATCCCTCTGAGAACCGATACCATTTACTTTAATCGTAACGGTCTTTACACCATGATTTTTAGCCTCTTGTATAAGGGCCTCACAAGCAACCTGAGCAGCGTAAGCAGTAGACTTCTTAGAGTTTTTAAAATGCATACCAGCACTACCACTCACTATAGTATTACCCTGAGGATCAGAAAAATTGATCAACGTATTGTTGGGTGTAACCTTTATATGGACAAAAGCTAAGCTAATGTTTTTATATTTTTTTTTAGTCTGTTCGTTTTTCTGTATCATATCAAAAATATCTATTTAGCAACTTTTTTCTTTCCAGCAACAGGCAGAGACTTCTTACCTTTTCTAGTACGAGCATTTGAATGAGTATTTTGCCCCCTAACAGGAAGTTTTCTCATGTGTCTAATGCCTTGATAACACTTGATCTCCATTTTCTTTTTGATATTTAGCGAGACCGTTCTCCTTAGATCCCCCTCCACGTTGAAGTTTTTTTCAATCACTTCTCTAAGCTTAGCTAGCTGCTCTTCAGTTAAGTCATTAGGCTTCGTATTTTTATCTATTTGCGCTAAATCACATATCCGGCAAGAGGTAAAAAAACCTATACCATATATCGAAGTAAGAGCGTAGTTTATTTTTTTACTACTAGGAATATTTATATTTGCAATTCTAACCATTGTATACCTTTGAAAAACTCATAAGAAATAATACCTTTAATCACCATCAAAAGTCAATACGCAATCTCTCTAAGATGCAATTTAATTTTTGACTAATTTGCTCCACACCAGTGGATGCATCTACTTCATTTAACAGATCAACTTTATTGTAAAAATCTAATACCGGTAAAGTATTTTTATTAAACTCCGCTATTCTTTTATTTATAATAATTCTATTATCATCATTCCTGATGTAAAAATCTTTACTTTCGCATTTTTCACATACAAGCACATCGGAACTATAGACTTTATTACAATTTACACACTGAACTCTATTTAAAATTCTACCTATAATAATTTCAGCAGATAAGTTAAAATAAATAGGGACAACAAGCAAATTTTGAAACTTACTTAAAAAATCAGCTTGCTCCATAGTTCTAGGATATCCATCTAGTATACATAATTTCTCACCATTAAGCAAAATATCTGCAACTATTTTATTAACAATATTTGCAGGCACTACC
>CANGHM010000052.1 GCA_947453775.1 Rickettsiales bacterium
AATAAAATCACCCAATCACAAACCCCTTTACAAAATCAAGGAAATACGATTACAACGAAAACAAAATTTAATAATCATCTTCTATATGGCATATCTGCTCAATTTGGCTACAAACTAGATCAATATATGATACCTTTTGTAAGCATAGGAGGAATGGGAGGGCAATATAAAATCACTAATAACTCAGTAGAAACAACTAATGGCAGCACAACCTCGCAAACACTTTCATCTAAAAAAAGTATTTTCACCATATCCCCAGGACTTGGCTTTAAATATAATACTGACCAATGGCTGGCAAGTGTAAAATATGAATACTTTATTATTCCAGAATTAAAAATAATCGAATCTGGCACCCCAGTAACACATAAGCTTAGAGAGCATATTGTTACAGCTAGTATAGCTTATCGATTCTAATAATTAGGCATTCACCTGATTTTATTATTTCACTAACTTTCACTTACCCCCTTTAGTTTATTATACATAGTCTAAAGGAGATGGGGGTAAATAACCAAATTTCAACCAAATATATATTCAAATTTCAGCGCACAATTATACAATAATTAAGTTTTGGATATCAAAAGGATTTAAGGGAAATGTGGGGATTTAGGAGAATGAATATCTTCAGTGGGTGAAGACTTTAGCACCACAATAAAGTGGTGCTTAAAATTTTGCTAGATTGCGAGTCGGCAAAAGGGAGTTACTTAATGACAGTAACAGCCCTACGATTAGCTTGATAAGCAGCTTCGTCGTTACCTTCTACAGCTGGCTTTTCTTTACCAAAAGATACTGTTGAAACTAAATGAGCAGGAATTCCTTTATCTACTAAATATGACTTAGCAGCAAAAGCACGCTTCTCACCTAAAGCAATGTTATATTCTCTTGGTCCTCTAGCATCACAATGCCCTTCTACTAATATTTCAGCTGATGAAGAATTTGTTTTAATCCATTCAACCTGCGTGTCTAAAGTAGACTTTGCATCATGAGAAAGGCTCGCTTTGTCAAAAGCAAAATAAACTTTATCCTGCAAAGCTGATGTAAAAGATTGTTCCATCTGGGTTGCATCCGCAGATTTATGTACTGATTTGGTTTTTCCACAAGCAGCAAGAGCCAATAGCGCAGAAACAGCTAGCAAGTTCTTAGTATTCAGCATAAGCAATAAATGTTTTGTTAAATTAATATAATAAGACTATAAAACCATTGTAAGTCTAAACTTTACGTTTTTCAAGCCCATATGACGAATAAAAAGAGGGTTTTATTCAAATTGTGATAAAATTACTCAACACCCTTATCAATAAAAGTGTTTATTCACAATAATGCATGTAATTTTAGCACATAAATTTTATTTAAGATCAATTTCGCTAATCGACTTATCTAATTTATCTGTTAAGGTCGATTGATCATTTATTTCACCTTTGCTTTGATTCATATCTTCCTGCCTCATAGGACATTTGTATGTCGAGATTTGCTTATTGGTCTCTTCAAGCATTTTTTTAATCAAAGTGATTTCTTTTTGAAATGCTTTTTTTTCTGCAGCGTTTTTTTCCGCGCTTAATTTATTGAACTCACTTAATTTAGGATAATTATTATTGATATTAGATTGACGAGAGCGTAATTTCTGTCTATTGCGGTTTAACATAGCCATATCTTGATACATTCTTCGATTACTATCTCTATATGGCACTATTTCATCTTGTTCATAATAATCATTTTCATAATCGTCGCGCTCATCGTCTAAATTTCCTCTCTCAATATTATACCTAGCGCGATCAACGTATTTTTTATTTTTAGTAGGCAATCTTTTTTTTCCGCTAAATCCGTGCGAATCGATCAATCTATCATCTGCAGAACGCCTTATATTGTCTATTATTCTAGAACAAGATGTTAACATTAACAGCATTATCAAAACTCTCATATCAAAATACCTAATCGAAATTTTATCAACTCATGCTATATAATTGAGTACAATTTGATACTACTAAATCATAAATTACACAAACTATCTAAGCATAAATTGTAAATTTATGCATCTTTTTTACTTTGTGTTATTTATTGACAATACTGCCTCTATCTGATATTTTAATCTTGATATGTAATGCACGACAAATTACTTTATATAAGTTGAATTTTAAGGATCATAAACTCCTGCCACGCAAATAAAATCGATTTTTTATGCTCAATATCTCCAAGATGTTACGCTTCATGTGGCCAATACACAGAGCGGAATTACCCGTGTTTTTATCGATGACTGGCTTAATGTTTTGTATTTTGTTTATACAAAATATTATACGAGCCCTGAAAGATAGTATCGTTAACACTTTGATTGGCACTGAAATTATTTCTTTTTTAAAGGTGTGGGGCGTAATGCCAGCATCAGTTTTATTAGTGATATTATATGTTAAAATAGTCCATCTAGTTGAGGGTAAAAAAATATTTTACCTCGTTTTATCCACATTTTTATTGTTTTTTCTTTTTTTTGCATTCTTTATATTTCCCAATCACGAGAAACTGCATTTGAGCGATGCCAAAATCCATGCTCTTGTGCACTTATATCCTCATGCCAAATGGTTTATTTGGCTTTTTGCCAAGTGGGGATTTTCACTTTTTTACATCATTGCGGAATTATGGCCAAACATAATCATCGGACTGTTATTTTGGCAATTTATTAATCAAGCTACCACGGTAGAGCAATCTAAAAGATTTTATGGTTTATTCGGCCTAATAGGTCAAACAGGACTTTTTATTTCCGGTCAGTTCCTTATTAGCTTGCCACAAATGAGTCACTTCATAATCAATCAATATCAACCTGGCTCATCAGCCACTACAATATCGGTACAAATATTACTCAGCACAGTAGTGCTGTTAGGACTTATAGGAATGTGCTTTTTTAGTCTAATTAATAAGCTTATTGCCAATCGACATGTATCAATTATATTTAAAGAAAAAAGACAAAAATTAACGTTGAGAGCAAGTATCAAAATGATATTTGAATCAAGATATATAAGGCTGATTGCTATTATTATGATTTGCTATGGTGTGTCGATTAATTTAGCAGAAACTCCCTGGAAATCTAGAGCAGCCAAGGCTTTTACTGTCGTGGAAGACTACGCATCCTTTACCGGACAATATCTTAGCTACACCGGAATATGCACAGTAGCATTAGTTTTAGTAAATTCAAGCATTATAAGAACCTTTGGCTGGTTCTGGGCAGCAATCGCAACGCCAATAGTGATGTTTGTAACTGGTATGTTATTTTTTATAAGCAGCAATTTTGAATCAGCAAACCTAACTTTAGCAAATTTATTCTTTGTAACTGACCCTTTAATGTTTATAATCATCGTAGGTAGTGTGCAAAATACTTTGAGTAAATCGACTAAATATACTTTTTTTGATATCACAAAAGAAATGGCATATGTGCCCTTGCCCGATGAGCTAAAAACCAAAGGCAAGGCTGCAGTAGATGTGATTGGAGCAAAGGTGGGAAAATCACTTAGCTCCTTAATACAATCAACAGTATTTATCATGTTACCAAATGAAACGTATGAATCGATATCTATTTATTTGATGGTAATTTTTGCCATCACCTGCGTGATATGGGTATGGTCCGTACGAGAACTTGCAATTGAATACGATCATCTTGCAAAAAAAAATTAAAGCCGATATAGCTCAGAGGCCAGAGCAGCACATTCGTAATGTGCGGGTCGGGGGTTCAAATCCCTTTATCGGCACCATTATTTAATACCACTTGTTTTTATATAAATTATTTAATTATGTCAAGAATACAAAAAGATTTTAGCGAAATAGCCAACGATACTATGCTAGCTGTTCTAGATGCCCTAGATCAGTACGATATAGATGACATTTTAGACGCTTCTTTAGATGCAGAAATAATCAAAATCAACAGCCCAAAAGGACAATTTGTTTTAAACAAGTTTAATAGTTTTAAGCAAATTTGGCTAGTTTCCCCACTTACTGGACCATATAGATTTAATTACCAAGATGGTATGTGGATCGATCGAAATTCAACAAATTTAGCAGTGCTACTTACCAATGAGTTGTCGCAATTTGTTAAACAAATTAAATTTAATTTGTGAGCTTTAAAGACCTATCATCTCTGCTACCAACAATTAAAAAATACAGCCTACATTTATTGCTAACATTTTGCGGGCTAATCACATCTTCTTACTGCATATTGAAAGGTGCTCAAGAAATACGCAATATTATCGATATTGGCATCATCCAAAGCAACATACAATGCTTATATATATCCGGAGGGAAATTACTTGCGATAGCTTTAATTTTAACTATTGCAAGTTTTATTAGACTATATGGCACAAGCTTTGTAGCAAATAACATTATTTATGATATCAGGATTAAAACTTATCGTCATTTATTGAGCCTAAATATTCATGAGTGCATGAATTTTGCCACGAGCAAAGCCCAGTCAATGATAATTGATAATGCCGCAAGCATTAATATGATATTTCGCGAGCTTTTTTCTTTTTTATTAAGAAACCTAATAATATGCTGCTCTGCAGGCTATCTGATGTTTTATTATAGCAAAATATTAACTTTACTAATTGCTGGGTTTATTATTGTTGTATGCTGCATAGCTAAGATTTTTATTTTTTTTAGCAAAGCGTTAGCTTTTAATAACAATCAATCCGCGGAAAAAATAAGCTCCTTAGCGATACAAACTATTACCAATATAAAATTAATCCATGGATATAATCTAGAATCATGGAGTATGCAACAATTTCTTCACAGCTGCGATCAATTATTAAATCTGACTTTGCGCACAACGATAAAAAGAGCCCTGTTTATAGTTTCGATTATTTTCATCATATGTTTAGGAGTAATCAGCATAGTATTATTTAGCGCAACAGAAGTTATCCGTCAGCATATAAACACAAACCACTTAGTTTCATTTATCATTTATGCATCGATGTTTATCGTAAGCTTAATAGGCATATTAAATAATCTATCGGCAATTAGGCCAGAATACGATA
>CANGHM010000053.1 GCA_947453775.1 Rickettsiales bacterium
AAAATAGTCTTTTAAAAATTTACATCCCAATTCAAACGTAAATTCAAATCTTTGGATAGTTGCATCTATATTAGATCTATCTTCTTGTGTGGGCTTTAAATATATAGCCTCTAAAGAGAGTAAAGCTTTTTGGAATTTTTCAAATTTAATCTTGATTTTTGACATAAATCACCTTTTTATCTTTTAAAATATTATTAAAAAGATCTTTGCTAATTTTATTTTCATCAAATTTAATACAGTCTATTTTTAGTAAGGTATCAGCATCTTCTATTATATCTGTAACTTCAATCCAATCTTTTTGTATATGGTCAATTAAGTTGAAGTTTGATACTAGAAACAATGCCTTTAGCGCTATTCTACATAGGCTAAAGCAGCAGTGACGAAGTTGCAAACCTCAAATCAATTGACTATAGTATTAGGACAGACTATTGCAATATTAATATCAGATTTTTTTTTATGATCCCCTCTTGCCCTTGATCCAAAAAGCCATATTTCATCAACAAATGGCAAATTTTTCAATCTTTCTATAAATTGGTAGTCTAAATCTTCACTCATGCTACATTTGCTTTTATTTTCACTAGATTATTGAATCTTGCTGCTGGCAATTATGGATGCCTGTTCATAAGATATGTTTGCATGAAACACCCAATTATGTCAAGATAAAAGGGATGTATGTCACTTTATGTATTGCGCCTCTAGCGTGCTAAAGGACTTAGCAGCAAGGCATCAAACGTGGCTAAATATAATATGTAAGTTATCTTAAAAGCAAAGGTGCTAGAGAGTCTATAAAGACTTCTTTATTCAGCTTTCTCTTCAGCTCCTCCTTTACCTCGGCCGATAATATTTGCGATAAGAGTATCAGGTTTTACAGCTAAACTACAACCTTCGGGCAGAACAATATCAGTCGCCAAAAGCTTGCTACCAACACGCATTTCTACTACATTTACAGAAATTCTTTGAGGAATTTGCGCAATAGGGGCAGAAATTTTTAATTTTCTGTGAATGATATTGAAAAAGCCACCACGTTTTACCCCCAAAGATCTTTCCTTACCTTCAAAAGCAAGAGGAACGTCTACATTCTGAGCCTCAGGATTAATAAATATCAAGTCTAGATGCCTTATGGTATCTTTAACCGGATCTAGCTGGAAATATTTAACCAAAGTTTTATGCACCTTGTTTTCTACAGTTAAGTCTATTACTGTTGAAGTTAAGCATCCGCTTTTAAAAAGCTTATCAATCGCTTTTGCCTCCACAGCTACACTTAAATTTTCTTGGCCAAAGCCGTAAACTATCGCTGGAACCTTGCCGCTTCTAATTAAATTGCGTGCGGTGCCACCTCCTAGCTGATCACGCATATCTGCTTGTAATTCTAGTGTTGTCATCTTATAACCTAAATAATCTAATCTTTAAAACTTTTTTCTCAAAAGCCTTTTGTCTATTTTTACGCTTCTACCGCCATAGACCTAGCAGCGCGCCAAGACAATGGCTTACCATGTTTATCCAATACCAAATCGGAAGAGCCATCGAACTCTGCACCAAAAAAGCTTTTATTATTCACAATAATCTGAGCAGGTTTAATGTGTTTACCATCAAGAAGGAATTTTATTGCCTGTTGACGTGAAGTTGGGTTGTTTTTAGAGGCCGTTTTTGCCGTTTTTGACTTTGCCATAAAAATACATTCTCAAGTTAGTTAGAAGATATTATACAATAATTTATCATTTAAGAAAATAGCCCACTGATACCAGATTTAGCAATTAATGCAGATAAATTCATTTTACTAGCCTTTTTGATCATGCTACTCATATTTTCAAAATTCTTTAAAAGCTTTTGTACTTCAGCTATTGAGCTGCCTGAGCCTTTGGCAATTCTAGATTTTCTAGAAGAATTAAGTATTATAGGATTTTTTCTTTCTTTTTTGGTCATTGAAAGAATAATGGCTTCTTGTTTTTGAGTAAATTTATTGCCAATTTGTGAGTCTATCTTGCCTTGCATCGCAGCAGCACCAGGCATCATCTTCATTACATTAGCAATTCCGCCCATTTTTTTTAAGCTACGAATCTGACTTAAGTAGTCTTCTAGGGTAAATTGTCCTTTTTGCATACGAGCCGCTGCTTTTTCGGCTTCTTCTTTGTCGATACTAGCGGCTGCTTGTTCTACAAAAGATACCACATCGCCCATACCAATGATTCTTCCTGCGACTCTTTTAGCATCAAAAAGCTCTAAAGTATCTGTTTTTTCACCAGCCCCTAAAAACTTAATTGGTTTATTGGTTGCATGCCTAACACTTAAGATTGCCCCTCCTCTGGCGTCACCATCTAATCTTGTTAAAATCGATCCGGTAATTTTAAGTTCTTTGCTAAACTGACTGGCAATATTTAATGCATCTTGACCAGATAGACTATCTACTACCAATAATACCTCACAAGGAAGACAAATTTCTTCAATTTTCTTAACTTCTTGAATCATTTCCTGATCTATTTGCAATCTACCGGCTGTATCAAAAATTGCAATATCATATTTATGCTCAAGTGCAAAAATACTTGCGCTAGAAGCTATTTTTAGTGGCTCGTTTAGCTGGCTTTGAAAAAAATCTACCCCCACAGTCTCAGCTAAAATCTTGAGCTGCTCTCGCGCTGCTGGTCTATACGTATCGCATGAAATAAGTAAGATTTTTTTGTTTTGTTTTTTTAAATACGCTGCGAGCTTGGCGGTAGAAGTAGTTTTACCACTACCTTGGAGTCCAACCATTAAAATGCTACTAAGCTTAGAATTTAAAATCAGACCTTCTTGGTCCTTAGGAGAGCTAAGAATATTGACCATTTCATCGTGAATGACTTTAATAATCATTTGCGATGCACTGACTGAGCGCAAGATCTCTTGACCCAAGGCCTTTGTTTTAATTTGCCCAATAAAGTCATCAACCACCGCCAAAGCAACGTCTGCATCGACTAAAGCATTGCGCATTTGTGCTAAAGCTTGATCTAGGTCGTTTTGTGTGATTTTTCCCGAGCCTGTAAGACGCTTGATGATTTGAGTAAAGCTGGTAGTTAGATTAGTAAACATAAGATTGTAAATAACTTAAAAATTTTTTTCCCTATAACAAAATGACTTAGTTTTAGGACTCTTCCATTACAGTATAAAGCAAACTTCTCAAGTCATCAACCTTATTTAAAATAACTAATAAGTGCACCATAAAAGCAATATAACAAAAAATTTTTTTCAGCTAGATTGAATATTGATATCAATCTTTAATTAGTTATGATACTATAAATTGATATATACGAATAGTATATTCAACATAGTGCTTTGTATATACCTCTAATTAATAAGCTTTTTTATAGGAATTATCAAGGAAAAGGGAATATTAGTTTTAATTTAAAATGGTAATACGTCGCATAATATACATTAATACCGCAAGTATAATATACACCATCAAGTTTTGAGAAAATTTCAGAAGTGCCAAGTGTATAGTCAATTAAGTTGAAGTTTGATACTAGAAGCAATGCCTTTAGCACTATTCTGCATAGGCAAAAGCAGCAGCGACGAAGTTGCAAACCTCAAATCAATTGACTATAAATATGCTAACTTTTTAATATATTCATATGACTGATATTCAAATTCTTTCTGCCATAATGCGACAATCTAAAAAATTGCAAACATCAAAAAAATACCTTAAAACTGAGCTGCAATATAGCAACAGTTCATCAAAAAGCTATAATCAAGAAAAATTATTTGAACAACAATATTTGCAGGCTCAGGGCGAAAGAGACCACTATGAAAAAGAGCTTTATCGCCTGTATACTTTAAAACAAGAGCAAAAAGAAATAAACAGGCAAAATCAAGACGATGATGGATTTTTAATCTTCAAATAAGCAATACCTAAAAATGCTACAAAAGGTATTGCCCAGAAGAAATACTAGCTTTCAACCTCCTGAAATAATTGATCATCTAGTCCTTGATCATCGTCTTGATCTGAGGATAATTTGGTCTTATGATGATGACTCTGGAGCTTAGATTTATAGCGTCGTAATCTTTCATCTAATTTAGCTAGACATAAATCAAAACTTGCATATACATCAGTATTTTGTGCATCGCTAATGATTGTAGTCTTAGCGCCTGTATGCGCAACTATATCGCATAAAAAAGAATAACTTGTTTTATTGATATGCACCTGGCAACTCACAGTATGATCAAAATATTTAGTTACATGATCAAGTAGTTTATTACGAATGTGGCCTTGTAGCGATTGTCCTAAGGAAAAGTGTTGAGCAGAGATTTGTATTTGCATAGTAGTTACCGATTTATTAAAAAATAGTCTACTTATTAATAATAGCATAATTTTTTATTGCACCTAATATTTTTTAGCAAAGTTTGACAATATTTTCCTCAACAATTACAATGCACGTATAAGATTAATTTAAAGGTATTATACGGTGATACATATTCAAAGGATTCTTCAGCAAGATCTGTCGCTACAAAATCTCAGTAAAATAGCACTTGGCGTGATGTTTCTTTTTGCTTGCTCGCAAATCTATATCCCTCTACAGCCAGTGCCAATCACTATGCAAACTGTAGGGGTAATGGCAATAGGCGTAACTTGCAGCATGCGAATTGCTATCTCTACAATTATTAGCTACCTTTTGATAGGCGCGCTAGGAATGCCGGTTTTTTCATTATATGGTGCAGGATTTGCAAGAATTATAGGACCAGCAGGTGGCTATCTAGTAGGCTTTGTGCCAGCTGTATACTTGATGACTAAACTTCAAAATAAACTAAATATGCACAAAATGCGTGATATATTCATCAATTGCATGATCGGCACAACGATAATATTTACCTTTGGTATTAGCTGGCTTGCTTATTTAACGAGTTTTAAAGCTGCAATACTAAATGGTTTTTTACCATTTGTTGTGCCTGGAATATTTAAAGCTTTAGCCCTGACGGTTATCTTAAAAGGGGTTTCTTCTAAGAAAGATTAGATCTAATCCAATCAATTAAAGCTTCT
>CANGHM010000054.1 GCA_947453775.1 Rickettsiales bacterium
ACCAGTATTGAGCAAAATATTGCATATACTACTCAAGCAAGTCATGCCCAAATTATTCAAGCGGCAGATAAATCTTCAGCTAGTGAATTTATCGCCAGACTTCCGCAAAAATATGACACCATCATAGGTTTTCAGGGTTATAGTTTGTCTGGTGGGCAAAAACAACGTATTATGCTGGCTAGAGCTTTTTTAAAAAAAGCACCAATTTTAATTTTAGACGAAGCAACTAGTAGCCTTGATCCTGTTAATGAAAATATGATTTTAGAGTCACTGAAAAAGCATAATATTAATACTACTAAAATTATTATCAGCCACAGGATATCTGCCATCAAAGACGTTGACCATATCATCGTGATGCATCAGGGTAGGGTGGTAGAGCAGGGAAGCCATGGGGCTTTAATTAGCATGCAAGGAGAGTATTGGCATTTATATAACAAACAAAGCAAAATAGATAAGTAAAAGTATATGAAAAATTGCATACAAATTATTGCACCATCTTCACCTCCATCTGATGCTCAAACTGTTCTTGAGAATGGGATAAAACTTCTTACCCAGAAAGGCTTTAGCTTTAAGGTAAGTGAAAATTTAGTGATGCCATATTTATTTTATGCCAATACATTAGATTATCGAGTACAAGATTGCATTCAAGCTTTAAATGATCCTGAAGTTGATATTATCCTGGCTTTGCGTGGAGGTTCTGGAGCTGGTGATGTGGTGTGTGAATTATTGAAGAGAAAATCAGAAATTCATATCACTAGACCTAAAATTATAATTGGTTTTAGCGATATTACCGCTGTGCATGTTTTTGCCTCTCAAGTATTAAATATTGCTTCAATTCATGCTAATAACCTTGCTTCAATAGTTGAATATCCCGATACTTTAGATCCAATTATTGAGGTAGCTAGAGGGGGGGAAAATAGCTTTGCTCTTTGCGCTATGAATAATCTGGCCGGCCTCTTGAATGCTATTAATGCTAAGTTAATAGGTGGAAATTTAACGGTGCTACAATGTTTAATTGGCACTCCCATGCAGCCGGATTTTGATAACAAAATAGTTATTTTAGAAGATGTGGGTGAGCCTGGTTACAAAATTGATCGAGCATTGGCTCAGTTTATGCGGGCAAATCTTTTTGCAAAAGTGGAGGCAATTATTTTTGGTGATTTTACACAATCTCTTGACTATGATCAATCTATTAATGCTTTTGCTGCAAGTTTTGATAAACCAGTTTTTAGAGTCGATCATATAGGACATGATCAGTCCAAAAATCAACCAATCATTTTAGGCGCAAATGCTTTGATCGACGATCTAAAGCTTTCTATAATTTCCCCGTTTAATTAAGATGATTAGTAAGTTATTTGCGCTGAGTAAAAAAAATAGACATGCTATTTTGGACGGTTTGCTTTATTTCCTAGTTTTTACATCTTTTGCGCTAGGGATGATAACCTATTTTGTCATTACCAGAGAAAACTACTTAAATACCCCAGACCCAAGCGTAGTAATTACTATTGTATTGATAGATTTGCTTGTGCTTTTAACCTTGTGTGTAGTCCTTGGGCGTAAGTTACTCAGACGCTATAAATCTAGTGCAAACAGCAATGCTAGGCTTTACACTCAGCTTAGTTTAATGTGTGCTTTAGTAAGTTTTGTACCTACCATAATTATTTCACTTTTTTCGGCTTATTTTTTTAATTTTGGCATTCAAGCTTGGTTTAATAAAAGAATCGATAATGTTCTAGAGCAATCGGTTTCTGTTGCCCAAGCTTATATGGCTGAAAACTCAGTTAGAATGAAGGGGGTTATTTTAAGCTTGAGTGTGACTTTGGGTGAGGAGTACTATGTGTATTTGCATCGTCAAGAGATAGAGTTATTTAATCAAAAACTTAACGACTATGTAAAAGCTAATTCTTTAAGCGAAGCTTTGGTCTTTAAGCGCTCTACGCGCACTACTATTGCTCAATCTTCTTTAAGTTTCTTTTCGGCGGATATACCAGATTATTTGCTAGATAAAGCAGAAAAAGATGAAGTGGTAGATATTTCTAACGACAAAAAAATCCGCTATTTGGTTAAATTGCCAGATTATGAAGATGTTTATTTAATCATTGGTCGGGTTATTGAGCCAAATATTATTAAGTATATGGACAAAGCTCATGGTGCTATTAGCAGCTATAACGAGCTAAAAAATAAAATAAAATTACTGCAATTAAATTTTTCAATTATTTTTATTCTTGTGGCGATTATTTTGCTTTTAACATCTTTTTATGTAGGTGTATTGTTTGCAGATAAATTAGTGCAGCCTATTAATAAATTAGTTTTAGCAACCGATAAAGTTAAAAACGGAGATTTGACAGTGCAAATTGTTACCAATAAAAATAATAATGAAATTGATTCCTTAGTGAATGCTTTTAACATGATGGTCAAAAGGCTATATTATCAGCAAAAAGACCTTTTGGTTGCGCAAAAAGCTTTGGCGTGGTCTGAGGTGGCTAGACGGGTTGCTCACGAAATTAATAATCCTTTAACTTCTATTTATCTTTCTTGTGATCGATTATCCAAAAAATTTGGTCAAAAAGTTGATGATCAAGAAAGTTTTAATAAGTATATCAATAACATTTTTCGTTTATCTGAAAGTATTAAGGTGATATTGGGTGAGTTTGTAAATTTTGCACGTTTACCAGATCCAGTCTTTAATAAGTTCGAGTTAATTGATTTTGTTAGTGAAATCATGGAATCGCGTGCTATGATTTGCGAAGATATTGAATATAATTTTAATTCATCTATCAAGTCATTTATCTTTAATGGTGATGCCAATCAGATTCAACAGGTACTGATTAATTTGTTAAAAAATTCAGAAGAATCTATTACCGAAAATCATAAAACTGTGCGCAATATATCATTGTGTGTTACAACTGATGATCAAATGTTGTTTCTGGAGCTTAACGATACGGGTGTTGGTTTTGCGCTAAACGATTTAGAAAAATTAACAGAGGCATATTTTACTACCAGAGTTAAAGGAACTGGTCTTGGTTTGGCGGTGGTAAAAAAAATTATTCAAGACCATAATGGCACTTTAATTATGGATAATAATCCCCAAGGAGGGGCGAAAATTACCATTGCTTTTTATCTTGATGGCGCTAAAAGCAATGATAAATCAACAAATGATCATGCATAATGGGTAGTCAAATTTTGAGCGAAGTAGAAAAATTTGAGCAATATGCCCATAATTGGTGGAATATGCAAAGTGCAGAATTTAAATTGCTGCACAAAATTAATCCATTGCGCATTGGATTTATTCAAGGTGTGCTAAAAAGTCATTTTGCCGCTTGCTTGGAAAACATCAACTCTACAAAACCTCTACAAGGATTAAAAATTTTAGATGTTGGTTGTGGTGGGGGGTTGGCTACGATTGCTTTAAATCAACTTGGCGCTAGTGTAATTGGTATTGATCCTGGTAAATCTGCTATTTTGGCCGCTAATAATAAAGCCAGAGATCTTGGGTTGCAAGATATAGAGCATATTTGCATTATGCCTGAAGACTTCAAGAGTAGTGAGCTATTTGATGTTGTAGTGTGCCTAGATGTAATTGAGCATGTTCAGAGTATTGAGCAAACTTGCGCCGTGCTGCGCAATATGGTTAAGCTTGACGGGGCCATTATCATCTCTACGATTAATAGAAATTTAAAATCTTTAATGCTGGGCATTGTTGCTGCTGAATATCTTTTAAGGATGCTTCCTGTTGGTACACATGCGTATGAAAAATTTGTTAAACCATCGCAGTTGCAAAATATTTTAATAAATTCAGGGTTTAAGATTAAAAAATTGCAAGGTATTGGTCTAAAATTACCTTATTTCGAGTGGGGTTTTATTGACGATATATCGGTAAATTATTTAGCATATTTTGCTGCAGTATAGTCGCTTCAGAGCCAATCTTATTGCTATAGTCAATTGATTTGAGTGCTGGCTTGCCTAGCTTGCTTTAGCCTATGCGCAGTAGCGCTATAGGCTACTTCTAGTATCAAACTTCAACTTAATTGACTATATCAGGTGAGCAAATCTAAACAGTTTATATGGAATTCAGATGATAAAAAGATTCAAACTCCTTAATAGCATATCGATCAGTCATCCCTGCAATATAGTCGCACACAACTTGCGCCTTGTCTTGATTTTCAAGATGTCTTTGCCACTCGCGCGGTAAGCACTGGGTATTGTTGATATATAGCTCAAAAAGATTTGTGACGATCTTTTTGCATTTAAAGGATGTGATTTGTTGATTTTGATAAAAATTATGATATAAAAAGTGCCTCACCTGATCAATTAATTGCTGTATTTTTGGTGAAAATCCAATAATCATTTGATTGAAATTTCTAATATCATCAACGCTTTTAATGTTGTGATGCACAAAGTTATTAGATGCAACATCAATTACATCGTGCACTAAAGTTTTAGCAAAAATTCGGGTGAGCTCATAAATCAAGGTAATGTCGTCGATATTATTATGTTCATGGCGAATTTTATCAATATTGACTTTAAAGAAATCAATTTGACTTAGCTTATTTAAGGTAAAGACGTTTGCTCGCAATCCATCTTCTATATCGTGGCAGTTATATGCGATATCATCGGAGATAGAGGCAATCTGCGCCTCTGCACTAGGGTATTTATTTAAATCTAAGCTAAAGCTTTTATCGTAAGCAAAAATAACATCTTGAGTTTGGTCGTATTGTGTTATGGGGCCATTATGCTTAGCGATGCCTTCAATCACTTCCCAAGATAGATTTAGACCGTCAAAAGCAGCATATCGTTTTTCTAATTTGGTAAGTAATTTAATGCTAAAGCTATTATGGGAAAATCCGCCGTATGGTTGCATGCATAAATTGAGCGCATCTTCACCAGCATGACCAAAGGGGGTATGGCCAAGGTCGTGGGCAAGGGCAATACACTCGCTTAAATC
>CANGHM010000055.1 GCA_947453775.1 Rickettsiales bacterium
TGTTGTTGATAATTCTTCCCTTGACCAATACTTGTTGTTTTTCTCTAAATAGCCTTGGCAATAAGCCTTGGTATTTCACATTTAACTCATTAGTTTGATCAGTAATGATAAATTCTATTTCGTTTAAACCTCGATGTTTTATACTATTTTCTTTTACAACGCCACCTACTCTGACTATTGTTTTGTTTGTGGGGACGGTGGAGGGTGTGTAGAAAAAAGTTAGCACATCTGATGCGCCATATAAAATCAGCCCCATTCCTAGGCATAATAAACCACCAAGAAGCAATAGTTTGATTAGTCTATTTTTGCTAGCTTTTTGCATTTATTATGTATTTTTGCATACTTGTGAAATTTTCCTTTTGCAAGTATCATCACGCAGGCTAAAGTAAAAAAAGTTATTATGTAACTTGCCCAAACATAGATCATTTTTTAAAGTACTAATTACGCATAAAATTATATCTTATATTCTATGATAATTTTTTGCAAAGCTATAAAGTTTGCACTGATAGATGTTCTTTGTTAGAATTATACAATAATGCTCAATTTAATTTTTAATATGCAAGATATCTTAGAAAACGTCCAAGAGGACATGCAGTATCAAACTGTGGTGCACAGATTCAGGAAGTTTTTATTTTTTGCAATTATGCTAGCTTTGGTATTTATCGTTATTTTGACAGTCAGATCATTTTGGGAAAGTAAAATAGCTGAGCAAAATAATCAAATTTCTTCCTTAATTCTTGCATTGCAAGATCAAAAGCAGCTCGATGACGATAGAAGTAAACTGGAGTCGACTCTTGAAAAAAATAATAATCCTTTTGTTAGTTTTGCTAAATTAAAGTTAGCTGAGCTTTGTATGCAGGATAAAGATTTCGCTAAAGCCGCACTTCTTTTCAAGGAGATTATTGCTGCAAAGGATGTAAATACCATAGTTTCTCAGTATGCTAAAATTATGCTTGTTTCGGTTTGTTTGGATCATGGCGGCATTCTTTCTGCAGATGAGTTAGCTAAGTATGCTCAAGATTTGGGCTCTCCAAATGAGGCATTTTATGGTAATGGTGCAATAGTCAAATCATTATATTTTATTAGCGTAAATCAGAAACAAGAAGCTGAAAATTTAATGAATATTTTGCTTAATAATCCAGATGTTTCAAATTTGTTGAAAGTTCAAGCTTCGGCTATAATAGCTAGTTTACATTATTAAGTAATTTTTATGGGAGTCAATCTTGGAATAGTTGGTTTGCCAAACGTTGGTAAATCCACCTTGTTTAACGCATTAACTTGCAGTCAAAAGGCAGAAGCGCAAAATTACCCGTTTTGTACTATCGAGCCCAATGCTGCGACTGTGTCTGTACCAGACCAAAGGCTATATGATTTAGCTAAACTTGCAGGTTCACAAAAAATAATACCTTCGTTTATTGAATTTGTTGATATTGCAGGATTGGTAGAGGGGGCTAGTAAGGGCGATGGATTGGGTAACAAATTTCTTTCTCATATTCGTCAAGTAGATGCTATTGTGCATATGGTTAGATGCTTTGAGGATCAAGATGTAGTTCATGTGCGGGGCAATGTAGATCCGTTAAGCGATATAGAGATCATTGAAACAGAGTTGGTGTTGGCGGATTTAGAATCTGTTGAAAAAAGATTGGCAAATGCGCAAAAAAAAGCTAAAAATAACGATCCAGAAGCAAAAGAGCTGCTTCAGGTGTTGCAAAAAGTTTACCCATGCCTTGCGCAAGGCTCTGCCGCTAGAACTTTACTGGGCACGCAAGATGATGCAGCTGTGCACGCTTTACAATTGCTTAGCACTAAGCCTATTTTATATGTTTGCAATGTATCTGAGCAAGATGCATTATCGGGAAATAAAATGACCCAAGAAGTAAGTGCGTTTGCAGCGAAGTCTGGAGCTATGGCTTTGGTGATTTCAGCTAAAATTGAAGCAGAAATAGCTATTATTGAAGATGTGCAAGAGCGTAAAGATTTTTTAGACGCAATGGGGCTTGAGCAATCTGGTATGAGTAAAATTATTAGGGCTTGTTATAGCTTACTGGGGCTTTGTAGCTACTTTACTATCGGTCCTAAAGAAGCTCATAGCTGGACATTTAAGACTGGTATTAGTGCGCCCCAAGCTGCTGGCATTATTCATTCAGATTTTGAAAAAGGCTTTATTTGCGCAGAAGTTATCTCTACAGCAGATTATCTTGAGTATGGTAGCGAGGCAAAGCTCAAAGAAGTAGGAAAGGTAAGATTAGAGGGTAGGGAGTATAAAGTTTGCGATGCAGATATCATTAACTTTAGATTTAATGTGTAATGCACAAACTTCCCCCGCTGTGGTTATTTTTCTTTATTGCCTCAATATCGCAATCGAGCGAAACTATTTTTGCTAGTGCTCTGACAGATTTGGCCGACAATCTTAGCCTATCTATCAATTTAGCGCAACTTTGCTCAGCGGTGTATTTGTGCGGTTTTACTATAGGGGTTTTTTCTTTAGGCAGATTGTCGGATTTATTTGGCAGAAAGAAGATAATAATTTTTGGCACTATAGTATATTTTATCTTTTCTTTTTTGATCAGCATTTCTTCAAGCGTATATTTACTATTTGTATTTCGTTTTTTTCAAGCAATTGGTGTTAGTGCTTGTTCGGTTTTGCCTCAAGCTATTGCTAGAGATTGCTACAGTGGGCGCGATTTGGCTAAAATATACGGTATGATTTCCTTTGCTATATGTCTTGTTCCGACATTTGCATCAAGTATTGGAGGCTTTGTCGTGGAGC
Source organism: Rickettsiales bacterium (assembly GCA_947453775.1). Classification (GTDB taxonomy): domain Bacteria; phylum Pseudomonadota; class Alphaproteobacteria; order Rickettsiales; family Rickettsiaceae; genus CANGHM01. The sequence goes on from CANGHM010000055.1 coordinate 2,771, forward strand.
ATTTTTCGTGGCGAGAAAATGTGCAACTAATGTGCATTTTGGCTTTATGCGCACTTGCTGCGTGTGTTTTTTTTCTGCCCGAGACATTGCATTTACGTCAAATCGACAGAACCATTAGCTTTAGGCGTATTGCTATTATCATGCTAAAAGACCCTAAAGTATTATCTTACGCAGTAATTTCTGGTATATCGATTGGTATGCTATCAAGCTTTATAATAGAATTTTCAGTTACATTTATTAAGCTTCTGGGCATTAGGCCTTCAATATATGGCATGCTAAATATTGTAATTACCCTATCTATGTTGATCGGTAATGCTTTAAATATCTTTTTAAATGCAAAGTTTATTAGCCCGCAAACAATTATCCATTATGGTACCTTGATGAGTGTAATTGGTTGTAGCATTATATTATTTGCTGGGGTTTATAGCTTTTATTTTTCTGATTTTACTAAGCTATTAGCCGCATTATTATTAATTGGCAGAATGGCTCAAGGCCTTGGGCATATTATTATGATGCCATCTATCTTAAGCTTAGCTTTAACGCGATATAAGCAATTTACTGGTAGTGCTACTGCTCTTTTTAACAGTAGTTATTATTTTGTGATTACTATTATTTCTTGTCTTACCTCTTATTTGCACAGCGATACAGATTTGCTCAAATTCAGTATTATGATTTTTTTTCTTTCTTGCATAAATTATATTTTATTCGCAAGATTAAAAAACTTATGAAGATTTATTTTAGACATTTATTTTTTAGGATCAGTGCAATATTTTGTATTGCGATGACTCTGTTGATAATGTTAATTTCTTTAACCCAAGTTTTAAAATATTTGCACTTGGTGACTCAAGGGGCAGGATTATTGGATCTAATCGATGTAATGATTTTTAATATCCCGGCGATACTCTATATTATTTTACCTATTGGCACTGTTGTCAGTGTACTTTATTTTTATTTTACCTTGAGCAAATCTAATGAGATAATTTTGCTTAAAGGACTTGGATTGAATAATTTTCAAATCGCTAGTCCGGGTTTGTTTTTTGCTTGTTTGGTTACTTTGGGATCCTATTTTGTGACGATTAATTTGTTACCCAGTTTTTTCACTCATCTAAGAGCCAAGATAGTTGAAATCAGCAGTGGCGCTATGGTTGATTCTTTTCGGCCAAATAGTTTTAACCGTATTACTAATGGTTTGAATATTTATTTAGGTAGGCAAAAAGAGCATAACGTTTTTGAAAATATCGTAATATTTGATCATAGGCAAAAAGAAAGATTTTTTATCGCGAAAAAAGCTAAAATTTATTTTGCAGATAATGCTTTGAGTTTGCATTTAATTAAAGGACAAATGCAGATTGTAGTTGATAATAAGGGCGCTTGCGATAATTTAAAATTTACTGATTTTAATTTAAATATTGCTCTGCCTAATCCGCTGGATAATTTAGCAAAACATTCAGAAGGCCTGGCCTTAAGTGAATTATTACACTCTGGTGATCCTAAATTGATAGCTCAAGGGCATCAAAGAATCGTTTGGCCAGCATATAATTTCGTATTGGTATTTTTTGCTTTAAGTAAATTTTTGAATCAGCCCAAGTTATCATGGGCTCAATTAAAATTAATTTTCACTCTAATATTAATTGTATTAATATATTTTAGCATATGTTCTTTATCGATAGAATATGCAGAATTTTTCTACGTACAGTATTTATCGCCGTTATTGCTTGTTTTATTTTCTTGGAGTATAATGATAGTAAAACATTAAATATGTCTGAAGAAAAAGCTAAATTATCGGCTAAAAACATAGGAGGAAGGTTCCTTAATCCTGATGCAAATATCAAGCCAAAAAATTTACTTGCCATATTTAAATGGGCTTTTACCTCTCAAAGTAAAGCATGGCCAGAAAAAGTAAATGCATTTAAAGACTCACCGCCTGCAAATGTTGGCGATCGCGATGTGCGAATTTCGTCTGTGGGTCATGCTACTTTCTTAATTCAATTGGCAAATCTTAATATCTTAACTGATCCGGTTTGGTCCAAGCGAGCAAGTCCTGTAAGTTTTGCTGGGCCCAAAAGAGTAACCCAACCAGGGGTAGATTTAGAAAAGTTGCCCCATATTGACTTAATATTAGTCAGTCACAATCACTATGATCATTTAGATATTGATACCTTAAAA
>CANGHM010000056.1 GCA_947453775.1 Rickettsiales bacterium
ACTTCATTAAATACATTTTTTGCGATATCATAGTTATTATATAGGTCTTTGCCCATGCCTACAGATTGTGAGCCTTGCCCTGGGAAAACAAAAATTTTTTGCATATTTAATTATGAAATCTCTAAGTTTACTATCGATATTGTTTATAGCATATACTGCATTTCCTAAGCAAGATAATGTGCGCGTGATTTTTAATCTTTCCGCTAAGGGTGATTGTAATAACGCTATTGTTAAGGCTGCTCAAATTGGCAACCCTTTACTTGAGAAAATTATTTTTACCAGATCGATATTAGACGACAACTGCGCTCATGTGAATATCGCTCATGGTTTAGAGTTTGTCGAAAATAATCCTAGTTGGTCGCAAAATGGTTTTATTAAAAATAGGATGCAGGAAATGCTGCAAAAGCAATTCGATAAAGAGCATTTGTTTAAATTATTTGCGATTCATGAGCCTCGTACGCCTGTTGCTCACAAGCATTACGCTCTTTCTTACGAGGGGGAAAGGCAAGATGGTTTAATTAAGCAAGCTTGGTATTATGCTACTTTTAATGCTCAAGAGCAGGCTGAATTTATTAAAAAATATGCTCAATTATTGAGCTACAAAGATTATTTGCAAAGGGCTAAATGTTTATTTTTTGATAATCGACCTGATGAGATAAAAAATCTTTTGCCTTTATTGAATGATATTGATAGGAAAACTTTTCGCACGCAAATTGCCATGATGGAGAATGGGGCGGATGTAGATAAAATTTTTTCTTCTTTGTCAAAAAAAGAACGTCTTGAGCCGGGTGCATTGTATCTTTATTTAAACGCTCAAATGGTTAAAAAGCTGCCCGATGCAACCAGTCAAGAGTTGGCATTAGCTATGCATATACCAAATGAGCAATCGCCAGAAGCGTCTAATAAATGGTGGCCTGTAAGGAGCTATTATATTCGCGAGATGATAAAATTTCACAAATATGGGGATGCTTATAAACTTGCCAGTCATCATAATTGTAGCGATAGACTAAGTATTACCCAGGCTGAATGGATTTCTGGTTGGATAGCATTGCGCAAATTTCATAAGCCACAAATGGCGCTAGCACATTTTAAGCATTTGCATAAAAATTGCAGCAGGCCAATTAGCTTAGCAAGAGGGGCGTATTGGATAGGGAGGACTTATAAAGACTTGCACAATAAAAGCGAAGCTAATAAATGGTTTAAAAATGCATCTGAATATTCCCATACCTTTTATGGTCAGCTTTCTCAGCGTGAGCTTGGTTGTAAAACCTTGCAGCTTAAGCCTAGTGTAGTATTGAGCTCTAAGGCAAGGGCTAATTTGGCAAAGCATGAGGGGCCTAAAATTATTGATTTATTGATTCAATATGATCAAAACCATCTAGCAATGGCTTATTTAAAAAATCTTTTTAGTTTATCGAAAGACCCTCAATACATTGCCTACTGTATGGAATTGATACGCGATGTGAAAGATCATAGCTTTAGAATTAATGCTGCAAGAGAGGCAGCTTTTTATGGGGTGATGAGGTGGGATTATTCATTTCCTGTACCTTTTGTATTTAAAAAACGTTTGATTGAAGATGCTTTAGTATATTCGATTATTCGTCAAGAGTCATCTTTTGATCCAAATGCGATAGATGTGCAAGATGGTAGGGGCTTGATGCAAGTTTTACCCTCTACTGCTGCTAAGGTGGCTAAATCTTTAGGGATAGAATGCAACATAGAGAAACTTTTTTCTGATCCGCACTACAATATGCTACTTGGCAGCAAGCATTTAGCAGATCATGTAGAATATTATAAGGGGTCTTATGTTCTGGGTATCCCAGCTTACAATGCTGGAACGCACAGGGTTGATAGGTGGATTAAGCTTTATGGTGATCCAAGAGAGATGAAAAACCTATATCAAGTTGTGGATTGGATTGAGCAGGTGCCTTTTGGTACTACTAGGGACTATATACACAGAATATTAGAAAATTTGCAAGTGTATAGGCATGTAACGAAAAAAGCTGCGCCACTAGATTTGGTAAAAGATTTAAGTCGAGCAAATAATAAAAAATTTATTGGTAAATAATATATGACACAATTAAAATTAGGTGATTTAGCGCCACTTTTTAACACCCAAGAGTGCGATTTGTTAAGTTTGCGTGGTAAAACAGTGGTGCTGTATTTTTACCCTAAAGATGATACGCCTGGTTGCACTATTGAGGCTAAGGAATTTTCAGCCAATAAGCCAGAGTTTGAAAAATTAGGAGCTGTTGTGTTTGGCGTTTCTAAGGATTCTAGCGCTTCACATGAAAAATTTAAATCTAAGTATTGTTTAGAATTTGATTTAATTAGTGATAATGGCTCTATATGCCAAGATTACGGGGTATGGGTGCAAAAATCGATGTTTGGCAAAAGCTATATGGGTATTGATAGGGTCACTTTTTTAATCGATCCAGCTGGTAAAATAGCCTATATTTGGACCAAGGTCAGTGTTAATGATCATGCTTTAGAGGTGATTGATAAAATTAAAGAACTTGATTTATTGTCTCATGGATAAAGTTAGAGAGGTACTTTCCTGGTACGGTAATGAAAATAATGGCGTTAAGACTAATATAGCTAGAATTTTAATGCAAGGGGCACTTGCTAATAGTGGTAAAATGTTGATTCTGCCAGTTGATCAGGGGTTTGAGCATGGTCCTGACGTTAGCTTTGGTATGAACCAAGATGCTTACGATCCACAGTATCATTTTGAGCTCGCCATTGCAGCAAGGCTCAGTGCTTATGCTGCGCCACTTGGTATGCTTGAATTTGTAGCTGATAAATTTACTAATCAAATTCCTTTAATTTTAAAGCTTAACAGCTCAAATGCTCTTTCAGACAAAAATATTAGCCCTAATCAGGCTATGACCTCTAGTATTAGCGATGCTTTAAGGCTGGGGTGCTGCGCTGTGGGTCTTACCATATATCCTGGATCAAATAATTTTACAAACCAATTAGAGCATGCCAAAGAGGTTATTATGGAGGCTAAATCTTGCGGTTTGGCTGCTATTGTGTGGGCTTATCCTCGAGGGGAGGGGGTATCCCAGCAGGGTCAAAGTGCAATAGATGTTTGTTGTTATGCTGGGCATATTGCAGCTTTGATTGGTGCTAATATCATTAAACTAAAACCCCCTTCAAATTTTGTTGAAAAACCAGAAGTATTAAAAATATACCAAGAAAATAATATTGCTATTTCTACTTTATCTCAAAGGATTCGGCATGTAATGCGCAGCGTTTTTAATTACAAAAGGCTTGTGATTTTTTCTGGTTTGGCTCGTAAGTCAGACGATCAATTGCTAGAAGATGTTGATATGATTTTTCAAGGAGGAGGTAGCGGATCTGTGATAGGGCGCAACACTTTTCAGCGTTCATTTACAAATTCTATAGAATTACTCGATAAGGTTTGTCAGATTTACAAAAGGGTATTATAATTTTATTATTATAACCTTAGATTGATTATTTTATGTCTGATGAGGATAAAAATAAAAAAATTACAAGACGAGATTTTATGGTTTTAAGTGCCAACAGTATGGCAGCTGTTGGTGGGGCTTGCGCTCTTTGGCCTATGGTAGAATCTCTTTTGCCTGCTGAAAATGTAGTTGCACTTGCTTCTATCGAGGTAGATATATCAGGGGTTGAGCAAGGCTCTACCCTTACGGTAAAATGGCGTGGTAAACCAGTGTTTATACGCAACAGAACTCAAGAAGAAATGACTCAAGCTAAATCTGTTGCGCTAACGGCTTTAATCGATCAGCAGCCAGATTCCGCAAGAGTAAAAGCGGGGCATGAGAATTGGCTTGTGGTGATTGGCTCTTGCACTCATCTAGGGTGCGTTCCTTTGGCTAATCAGGGAGATTACGGTGGATGGTTGTGTCCCTGCCATGGTTCGCAGTACGATGTTTCAGGTAGAGTAAGAAAAGGCCCGGCGCCAACTAACTTAGAAGTCCCACCTTATGAGTTTATTAGCGAGACTAAAATTAAAATAGGTTAGCTGCTTGTGAGCAATAGGGGTAAAAAAAAGTCAATAGCGCAATGGATTGATTATCGCCTGCCAATTTTCTCTTTTTTAAATCATTTAGCAGAATATAAAGCTCCTAAAAATCTTAATTATTTATGGAATTTGGGTTTTATTGCTGGTGTAGCCCTAATTGTTCAGATTCTTTCAGGCATTGTGCTTGCAATGCACTATATTCCCAGCACGGATCAAGCGTTTAATAGTGTTGAAAATATCATGCGTAATGTGCGTTATGGTTGGTTAATAAGATATACGCATTCGGTTGGTGCTTCGATGTTTTTTGCTGTTGTATATATGCATATAGCGCGAGGTATGTACTATGGTTCGTATAAATATCCACGAGAGTTGTTGTGGCAAATTGGTTTATTAATATTTGTCATTATGATGGCAACGGCATTTATGGGTTACGTATTACCATGGGGGCAAATGAGCTATTGGGGAGCAACAGTTATTACCAGTTTATTTTCAGCTATTCCTTATGTTGGAGATACGATAGTTACCTGGCTTTGGGGTGGGTATGCTGTTGATGAGCCAACACTTAATCGTTTTTTTGCTTTACATTATTTATTTCCTTTTATTATTCTTGCATTTGTTTGTTTACATGTTGTGGCTTTGCATACTCATGGCTCAAATAACCCTACTGGCAAAGATTTAACCGATAAAGATAAAATACCATTTCATCCTTACTATACTTATAAAGATTTATTTAGTATTGGAATATATTTCATCATTTTTTCTTATTTTATATTCTATGCGCCCAATTATTTAGGTCACCCCGATAACTATATTCCTGCAAATCCT
>CANGHM010000057.1 GCA_947453775.1 Rickettsiales bacterium
TGATAAAGAGCTCAGTGTTGCAACTAAAATAGGTTTTGACGTATCAAAACAGGGTGAAAAGTCTCGAGTGGGAAAAAAGACAAAAAAAAATTACTGATAAACTCATATGACTAACACAAGATTAAAAGATTTATATTCAGACTCTGGTATAAAGCAACTAAGAGAACAGTTTGGCTATGGTAATATTCACGCCGTGCCTAAGATAGAAAAAATTGTCATTAATATGGGGGTTGGTGAGGCTGTAGCAAATTCGAAAGCTGTAGATAATGCGATGAAAGATTTATCTATGATAACAGGGCAAAAGCCTTACGTTACTAAGGCAAAAAAATCGATAGCAGGTTTTAAGTTGAGACAAGGTATGTCTGTTGGTTGTAAAGTGACCATTAGGGGCAAAAGGCTTTATGATTTTTTAGAGCGTTTGGTTTATACGGCTTTGCCTAGGGTAAAAGATTTTAGAGGATTTTCTGTTAAGAATTTTGATTCTTTTGGTAACTTAAACTTCGGTCTTAGGGAGCAGACGGTTTTTTCAGAGATTAAGTATGATGAAATTGATGCTATCAGGGGTATGAATATATCCATCGTTACAACAGCCAAGACGGCTGAAGAGGCCAAGTCTTTATTGTCTATTTTAAAAATGCCTTTTATAATTTAATTTTATGTCTAGAAAATGTTTAACGCAGCGTAATATAAAAAAAATAAACTTATTTCAAAAGCATTTGGCCGCACGTGTCGCTATAAAAAAGCGTATTTCTGATAAGACTATTTCTAGCGCAGATAGATTTAAAGAGGTAATTAATTTATCTTTGATGACTAGAAATGCTTCAAAATCCAGAATACGCAATAGATGCGCCATTACTGGTAGACCTAGGGCGTATTATAGAAAATTTGGTTTGTCTCGTATAATGTTACGAGATTTGGCCGGTAAGGGTCAAATACCTGGCTTGGTCAAATCAAGCTGGTAATTTTTAATTTATATATTTAGTTTCAATTTATGATGTTATCTGATACAATTGGTGATATGATTACCAGAATCAGGAATGCTCAGCGAGCTTCACTTGCTTATGTTGATGTTCCCTATTCAAAGCAGAGAGTGAATGTTCTGGGTGTTTTAAAATCTGAAGGGTATATATTGAATTATGTAATTGAAGATATAAGCCCCGGTATTAAAAGTTTGTGTGTTGAATTGAGATATTCAAGAAAAGGTAAGCCGGCTATAGAAATTATAGAGCGTGTCTCCAAACCTGGTAGAAGAGTCTATACATCATTTAAAGATCTAAAGGAGTTTTTTAATGGTATGGGGATTTATATTTTATCCACCTCGGTTGCTGGTGTTGTTTCTGATAAGGTTGCAAGAAAATCAGGATTAGGCGGTGAGGTTATTTGTAGAGTGTTTTAAATATTGGTATTAAAATGTCAAGAGTAGGTAAGTTGCCCATTCCCCTTAATTCATCAACTTACGTTGTTAGGGAATTGGATTTGATAAAAATTAAGGGCCCTAAGGGTGAGTTGACAAGACATGTGCATAGTGTAGTAGACTTAAATATTACCCCTGAATCGATAGTTGTTTCTCCTATTGATCAGAGTGATTTTTCCAGAGCTATGTGGGGCACCACGCGCAGTATCATTAATAATATGGTAAAGGGAGTAAATCATGGATTTAAATCAGAGTTAGAGTTGGTTGGTGTTGGTTACAGGGCTTTTATAAAAGGCAAATTTCTTGTTTTAGCTATAGGAAAAAGTCACTTTGTTCATCTCTTGGTGCCAGATAGTTTACAAACCACTGCTCCAAAGCCAAATCTGATAGTAATTGAAGGGGTTGATAAAGATTTAGTCGGGCAGTTTGTAGCTGTTGTGATGAAGCAAAGAATGACGGAGCCGTTTAAAGGCAAAGGTATAAAGTTTAAAGATCAAATTGTCAAGAAAAAAGCTGGCAAGAAAAACTAAATTGTAAAATTTATGCGTGATGAAAAATTAAAGTTTGAAATAAGAAAAAGAAGGCTCAGAACAAAGTTAGCAGCATGTTCTAATAGACCTAGGTTGTCAGTTTTTAGGTCAAACCAACACTTATATGCGCAGATCATAGATGATGAGCAAGGTGTTACGTTAGCATCAGCGTCAACCTTGGAAAAAGATATAAGGCAGCATAATAAATCTAATTGTAATAGCGATAAAGCTTCACAGATAGGTAAATTAATAGGTGAGCGCGCCGCTAGTGCTGGTATTAAATCTGTTGTTTTTGACAAAGGTGGATATAAGTATCACGGAAGATTGAAGCTCATTGCCGATGCTGCAAGAAATCACATTAACTTTTAATAATATATGTCAAAAAAAATCTATAGAGATGATGTAATAAAGGAATCTTTATTATCTGTAAAGCGTGTGGCTAAGGTCGTTAAGGGTGGAAGAAGATTTTCTTTTTCTGCTCTAGTAATTGCTGGTGATAAAAATGGCAAAGTTGGATATGGCCGTAGGAAGGCGAAAGAGGTTGCTGACGCAAGAGAAAAGGCTTCCAGATCAGCTAGAAAAGATTTAGAAAAAAGAAAAATCCCTTTGTATGAAGAGAGAACCATACATCATGATGTGTTTGGTAAGTCTGGGGCAAGTAGGGTAATTATCAGGAGATGCAAGCCAGGTACTGGTATTATCGCTGGTGGAGCTGTAAGAACAGTGTTAGAAATGTGCGGCATGAAGGATGTGGTTGCTAAATCATTAGGCTCACGTAATGTGTCTAACGTTATAGATGCAACTTTAAAAGCTCTTGCTATGTTGAAAAATCCTCGCGCAGTATTTGATAAGAGAGATAAAAAAATAAATGATGATGTATCTAATGCTCCAAGCAATCAGGATACAAAAGTTAATCAAAATTGATAGATGGTTTGCATATTATGTTAAAGTTAAATAATTTATTTACCTCACCAGGATCAAGGGCTCAATACAAAAGATTGGGTAGAGGTATAGGTAGTGGCAAGGGTAAGACTTGTGGACGTGGCGGTAAGGGGCAAACTGCGAGGTCTGGGGTGGCGTTAAAATGGTTTGAGGGCGGTCAAACTCCTTTGATTAGACGTATTCCTAAAAGGGGCTTTGTCGGAAAAAAAAAACCAACTTTTTCCGTTGTGAATTTGTATAAAATTATACAAGCGCTTGAAGGTTCATCTAAAGATAATCTATGTGTGGATAAAAATTTTCTGTTTGAAAAAAAAATTATTAGAACTTTAAATGTAAAAGTTAAAGTTTTAGCCCATCTTGAAGATACTGCTCATTTAAACAGTATTACATTTAAGTTAGATCAGTATTCCGCTAAAGCTCTGAGTGTAATCCAAGAGTCTGGCGGTATAATATCTTGATGTTACAGTATTAAATAAATGTCTGAACAAGGATTATTTTCTTCTAAGCATATTAGCGAATTGTTTCAAAAGGCCCTCTACACCCTTGCCTTATTGATAGTTTTTAGGATTGGTTCGTTTGTTCCTGTTCCGTGTATAGATTCTGTTGCTTTGTTTGAGATATCTTCAAAAAATCAAATGGGTTTTTTGGGTATGTTTAACATGCTATCAGGTGGTGCTTTAGGTAGAATGTCGATTTTTGCGTTAGCAATTATGCCTTATATTACTGCTTCTATCATTATTCAGTTGCTTTCAATGATATACAAGCCACTCGATAATCTAAAAAAAGAAGGAGAGTCTGGTAGAAAAAAAATCAATCAACTATCTAGATATTTGACTATTTTTCTTGCGACTATTGAAGCTTATATTGCTGCTGTTAATCTTGAAAATTTGGTTTCATCGGCTGGTCAGGTGGTGATTATATCTGGTATATTTTTTAAGATATGTACAGTAGTTACTTTAGTTACTGGTACGACTTTATTAGTTTGGATAGGGGAGCAAATTACTTCACGAGGGATAGGAAATGGCAGTTCAATGATAATTTTTGTAGGTATAGTCTCGGGCTTGCCTTCATCATTAATCAGTTTATTTGAGCTGTCTAGAACGGGTGTTGTATCATATTTTAATGCATTATACATGTGTGCAATGATATTGTCTATGTTAGCATTTGTGGTGTTTGTTGAACGATCTTTTCGCAAGGTATTGATTCATACTCCGCAGAAAAAAATACAAAATTTAACGAGTTCGGCAAATTATCTCCCAATAAAGCTTAATATTGCTGGAGTTATTCCTCCAATGTTCGCTAGTTCTGTATTGTTTTTGCCGGCTACTATTATTAGTTTTTATCAAACTAATGGCAAGGTTGCAGAATGGTTTTTTTATAATTTTGCTAGAGGGAAACCTTTGTTTATTCTTGCTTACGTATTTTTAATATTTTTCTTTGGATTTTTTTACTCAGCTATAGTTTTTAATTCTGAGGAGGTGGCGAATAATTTAAAAAAAAGTGGAGCTTTTATACCTGGTAAAAGACCAGGAGTCGCGACAGCTGAATACTTTGATTATCTTATTGTTAGAATCACTTCAATTGGATCTTTATATCTAGTCGTGATATGTATTGTGCCAGAACTTCTGATTACTCAAATGGTGTCCTTGAGTTTTAGTGGCACTAGTCTGCTTATTTGCGTGAGTGTTATTATGGATACTTTTGCCCAAATTCAATCTCATTCTATGAATAGACAGTATGGCGCTTTAGTTAAAAAAATCAGGTTCAGATAAGTGAGTACAGTGTTGTTGTTTTTAGGTCTTCCTGGATCGGGGAAGGGTACTCAAGCAAGCATTTTATGTCAGCGCTTGAATATTAAAAGCTATTCGTTGGGAGATATATTAAGATTATACGCAAGATCAGAAGCAA
>CANGHM010000058.1 GCA_947453775.1 Rickettsiales bacterium
AGTAATAAGGGTAATAATGCCGGTACCAAGATCGGGCTGCTTAATAATTAATCCACACATGAGCAAAACTGCCACCGCAGGAACACAAAAAGTCCTCCAGGAAGATAGGCTATCTAAGGTAGATTCGTGAAAATATCGCGCCAGCATCAACACTATAGCAAATTTTGCTAATTCCGAAGGTTGCAGCTTAATGGAAAAAATGGTTAACCAACGCGTAGCCCCCATCGAGGTATACCCCAGCAGCTCTACTGCAACCAACAAACTAAAGCACGCAAAATAGGCACCATACGCCATCTGATAAAGCCTGCGGGGGTGAAGCAACGCAATGATTACGCTTAAAAAGGAAGCAAAACAAAACAACAAAAGTTGTTTTAAAGCCCACGGAGAAAAACTACCATCAGCAGCTGAATACAGCACTACAATACCTATTGCAACTAACGTTAATACCAAACATATTAGCGCTTTGGGCAATTGACTCAGTTTATGCTCCATGATTTATTGAGTAAGAGTAAAAGTTGCCATATACGCAAGATCCACATTTAATTTTTTACCTATGCTTTTACTTACACTTAAAGTAACTTGAGCAGAAATAATTTGCTTGATCTGCCCCATAGCGCTGCTAGCTAAATGCTCAAGTAAGTTATATTTTTTTGCAGCAGCAAGCTCAGCAATAAGCTTAGCTATTTGATCGTAACATACTGTATCTGCTATATTATCGCTGCTGCAACCAACAGGCGCAGTAGCAAAATGAATAACCACTTGCCAGCGAACCTGCTGGGCGCAGAGTTTTTCTTCGTCAGTTACACCCAAAAATACATCAGTAACTAAATCGCAAATTGTGATACTAGCAGTATTTTGCAGACTAGACACAGTTATAGATCAAATTTATCATACAATAATTGCTCTTTAACCAAACTCACAAGATCGCTTTTAGCACCAATATATTTTTTAATGAACGATTCTTTGCGTTTAACATATTTGATCTCTACATTAGCGCCAAACTTTTGCCTAATTACACTATATAAATCTCCTATATCTTCGATTAAGCCAAAATCTGCAGCACTTTGACCAGGCCAAAACTCACCGCTAAACAAAAATGCATCACTTTGAGACAGGCGACTTTTGCGCCTAGATTTAACATATGCGATAAAATGACTATGTATTTGCGCCTGAACATTTTTGATGATTTTTACATCCTCTTTTTTTTCTGCACAAAATGGATCCAAAATAGACTTATTCTCGCCTTGTGTGTAAATTCTGCGCTCTATACCTAGTTTTTCAATCGCCTTTTGCAAACCAAAACCACTAGAAATAACACCTATACTGCCAATAATGGAAGATTTAGATGCATAAATCTCATCCCCTGCGCAAGCAAGCCAATAACCCCCTGAAGCGGCTACATCTTCGATAAAACTATATACTGGCACAGCTTTTTCATCCGCTAAAGTCCTAATATAAGAGGCTATTAACTCAGCTTGTACTGGCTTTCCACCAGGGGAGTTAACCACTAAACATACCGCCAAAAGTCTTTTATGCTTAAAAGCTTGATCAATTTGCTCTCGCAAAGATTCAAACGTTAAAAACGATGATGCAGGAGACATTTTGCCTATTACCCCCTCAAGACGCAATACAGAAACAACGCCGCTTTTACGGTTAAAAATTTTATTTATTATAGATTCAAAAAAAGCAAACATCTTATTTTCCGGTGATTTAATGATGCTACCTTCAGTAACAGAAACTGTATTGTTCATCTTCATATTTTATACCTATCTATCTGTTGAATAAAGCATAATATGCTACCCACATCTTATCATATGCAGCAAGCGTAAATAAAGAAAAGTTTATTTAGCCGCGCGATTTAATTTATCGTTTATAGCAATACCAATTCCTTGGTGTGGAATATTTGCAATTGCCAAATGCATACCACGCAAAGTAGCGTATTTGTCGGCCCATCTGAGCACGGTATATAAATTCATTGCAGCTTCTGCTAAATTGCCTGTAGAACTTAAGGTAAATTGCACACTAGAGGAATCTAATTGATTTGCAAAATCAATGCCCACCTCGTGCGGCTGCAAATCTTTAGCATTTAAGCGCAACTTAGCTGTGGGGCTGTAGTGTTTTTGCAGCATTCCAGGAGCTTTGATAGAACCCTCCATAGCCGAGCTAATGCTAATATTGGCTCTAGCCATAATTTCTTGCTCATCAATTGCCCCAGCCCTTAACATCAGGATTTTTCCAGTAGAGGTATCTAAAATAGTAGATTCAATCCCTATATAGTTAACTGATTTGAGGCTGCAACTTGCCTGGCTATATAAAATATGCAGATCGGTATTAGCAAAATCATCTAAAACATGGTGATAATTAGTAGCACTAATATAATTGGAAATATTTGCACTAGGCGCCGCTAAAGGCTTCTGGGTAATGCGCAAAAGTTCTAGCGCAATAGGATTGTTTGGCACTCTGATTGCTATTGTATTTAAATTAGCCCTGGCATTTGCAGCAATAAGACTTGTGCACTTAAGTGGTACCACAATAGTCAAAGGCCCAGGCCAAAAGTGAGCGGCCAATTTTAGAGCATCATCGGAAAATTCACCAAATTGCTGAGCTTGTTCCAAAGAAGCAACATGAACAATAAGAGGATTCAAGGAAGGGCGACCCTTTATTTCATAAACTTTGGCGCAAGCAACCTGGTTAGTAGCATCGCACCCAAGGCCATAAACCGTTTCTGTTGGAAAGGCTACTAGCTGACCTTGCAAAATCAAATTCGCAGCTTGCCGCGCATCTGTAATGAGGCTTGCCATTAGCTAAAATATTTTTTCTCAGACACTACTTCAACGCTTTCAACATCGTCTTGCTCGGGCTTTACCCCTTCAATACGCATCGTAACTCTGTGACGCTTTTTACTATCGTATCCAATAAATTTAACTGCAATACTGTCGCCAATTTTAAAATACGAATGTATATCTTGACCCTTAGAGATCAAAATATCGTTAACATGAATTAAGCTTTCTTTATGGGCAAAAAATTTAACTATCACACCTATATCTATAATTTTCACCACCTTTGCATCATAAATTTTACCAATTTCAGGCTCAAGACCAATAGCAGTAATTCTCTCTACTGCCATATCGATAAACTCCTGACTAGCGGCAAAAATCTTCACACTCCCATCATCAGCAATATCAATTTTAGAATGTGTAGATTCACATATTTCTTTGATAATTTTACCGCCAGGGCCAATAATTTCCTTAATTTTTTCCTTGGCAATTTTAATGATATGAATTACCGGAGCATTAGGTCTAGCCTCATCACTTGGCGCAGCTAACACATTATTCATGATAGATAAAATATGCTCTATGCCACTTTGTGCCTGCAATAATGCTTGCTTCATTATCTGCATATCAATGCCAGCAATTTTAATATCCATTTGCAATGCAGTAATGCCAGTTTGCGTGCCTGCAACTTTAAAATCCATATCTCCCAAATAGTCTTCTTCAGCTATAATATCGGATAAAATAACGAATTTATCGTCTTGCTTAATAAGACCCATAGCGATACCAGCCACAGGAGCTTTCAAAGGCACCCCCGCATCTAACATCGAAAGAGCACCAGCACATACCGTAGCCATAGAGCTTGAGCCGTTTGACTCGCAAATCTCAGCAACAGTCCTGATCGTGTAAGGAAAGGTAAATTTGCTTGGCAACAAAGGATAAATAGCCCTCCAAGCAAGCTTGCCATGACCAATTTCCCTTCTGCCTGGAGCCTTCATGCTTGAGGTTTCATTAACCGCATAAGGAGGAAAAATATAGTGCAAAATAAAACGCTCCCTAGTTTCTTGCTCAAGATTATCGACTATTTGCTCATCTGAAGCCCCACCCAAAGTAGTTACCGCCAAAGCCTGAGTTTCACCACGTGTAAATAAGCTAGAGCCATGTGTTTTGGCAAGCAAACTCACCTCACAGCTAATTGGGCGAATTTCATCAATTTTTCTACCGTCTATTCTTTTATGCTGCTCAAGTATCCACTGACGCAAAATTTTTGCCTTGATTTTCTTCAAAATAAGAGACAATGGATATTGCGCCTGATCGGGAAATTGCTTGATCATATCGCGCAAAATCTGAGCGATTGCACCTTCTTGCTGTTGCTTACCGACTAGGCCCAAAGCTTGCTCAACTGAAGAGTGAAATTGAGTGATAATATTTTGCTCCAAATCCGAAACTGGAAGATTTTCAACCATAAGGTAATTTTTTCCTACCGCAAGCTGAAAATCTTTGATTAATTCGATTACCGGCTTAATATGCTGATGACCAAACTCAATTGCTTCGAGCATTTTATCGTAAGATATTTGACTTCCCTGCGCCTCAACCATCATCACCGATGAAGAAGTAGCAGAAACAATCAAATCAAGCTCGCTATTAGCTAGTTGATCGCTACTTGGATTTAAAACAAACTGATTTTTGATCATACCTACTTTAGCAGATCCAGGAATATCAAGTAATTGCACACCGGAAATGGCCACCGCTGCATACGCCCCAATCATAGAAACAATATCGCAGCTATTAGCAGGATCATACGAAAGTACAGTGCAAATAATTTGCGTCTCGTGATAAAAATTCTGGCTAAATAAAGGCCTAATAGCTCTGTCGATAAAACGCGACACCAGCACTTCACGTTCCGAAGGCTTACCCTCCCTTTTTACAAACCCACCAGGTATTTTACCTGCCGCATAACT
>CANGHM010000059.1 GCA_947453775.1 Rickettsiales bacterium
AGCACAAGCTTGATATAGCAAAACTAAAAGGTAGGTAATTTTTTTTAGCATATAACTCTTGTATCTGCCCAAAACAAAGTATCTTTAATAGACCGCATAGAAACTCCAGATTTAATCAAATAAGCTGAGATATGAGAAAATATCTCTTCTAAAGCTTGGCAATAAACAGAATATGCCTGTCATCTTTTAACAATCTCAAGTATGTTAAAAAGCACTAGATTACTCAACCTTAGATTGAAAAATTTTTACATCGTAAATTAGGCGCGCGTGATATTTAAGTTACTAAATCAGGGGGAGTGGGATTTAATATAGGTAAGCAGAAGCTCTAACGCCTCTACTACTGGAGTCTAAGTAAACAAAACCTAGATTGATAAAAATTGACTATACCGCGCTAAAGTCGATACCGCCATATTTATTTTTGAAAGATTTAATGCTAGAGTTAGCGGCATTAGCTGTAGTAAAACCTTTGCCAACCCAAGCCGGATGCTTGCGATAATCGATATCCATTACCAATACATCTTGAGATGAAGTTGAGTAAGTCTCAAAAAAATCTTCACCTATTTGTATGGTGATTTTTTTATAGTTTGGATGTATATTTTTTCTCATAAAATTACTAAATAGCTCTTTTTTGTTTAATTGTACTACGAACTACTTGGGCCTTATCAGATAATTCTTCTTTTGCAGTATTGAGCAAATATAAATCTATACCACCGTGTTTATCAACTGTTTTAATAGCTTTAGCACATACTTTAAATGAAACATTAATTTCTAAAGCCTCACTCAAAAAAGTCTTGTTTTGAATGTTTACCTTAAACTTTCTTCGTGTTTTTCTCTCCGAATGAGAGACATTATTGCCAGACATAGTCCCTTTGCCCGTTAGCTCACATCTGCTCATGTTAATAACTCAATTTATATAGTATATATGGAATATTTTATCCTATCTGAAGAGCTTAGTCAATAAGGTCAATTAAGTCATTTTTATTTATAGGCAAGATCATCTCGTCAAAATCATCCACTAACTTCAAAACATCCTATTTGCTAGATAAGATTTTTTGCCACCGGGCAGCCAGCAATGTTTTATTTTGCTCACTTAAAGAGCATAAAGGCATTCTAACCTCGCTAGTACACAAATTGGCTAAACTCATAGCATACTTAATGCCAATTGGGTTTGTTTCAGCAAATAACGCTTGACAAAAAGGCATAAGCTGCAGCTGCAATTCCAAAGCTTGTTGAAACTGATTTTCATTCCACAACCTCTGCAGCAAAACACTTTTTTCAGGAATAAGGTTTGATATCACCGAAACAACTCCACGAGCCCCATGAGCGTTAAAGGCAAGAGCAGTGCAATCATCTCCAGATAAAATATTAACCTTCTGACCCAACTGGGCAACAAGTCTTAACGCACGCACTGGGTCGCCCCCAGCATCTTTTATCGCAACCACTCTTTCTAAATCGCAAAGTGTTAAAATACTTTGGTCGGTAAAATCCACGCCAGTTCTACTTGGCACGGAATAAAGCATAATAGGCATACTCGTTGCATCGTGTATTGCCCGAAAATGCGCCACAATGCCTTCTTGCGTTGGTTTTACATATGGAGGAATACATATCATCAGACCATCTACCTTGCGCTTTTGGAGCTTTGCAACAAAATCCAGAGCCTCTTTGGTGCAAGATTTATTACATCCCGCGATAATGCTAACTACTTGAGAGTGTTGGTCTAAAAAATTTCTAGTAAAATCCAGCACAGCAAAATATTCATCTGCACTTAGCGAGCTCCCCTCACCCGTTGAACCACCAATCACAATGGCCTTAATACCCGAAGATATTTGATGAATTAAAATTTTTTCAAGGCTGATAAAATCAATAGCCTGGTTATTAAAGGGCGTTATTAAAGCTGTTATAACTCCTTGAAAGATATTATGCATGAACAGTTTTTGTGATTAATATATGCGCATTGTATCAGAAACCAGCCCCCCTATACAATATAAATTTTACACAGGATTTTTTTTAAAATACCAAGACAACAGCCATGCATTAATAAATATCACTAGACTCGATAAAGTACCTGGCATAAAAGCAAATAGCTGGTTAACCCCCTCGTATTTATACTCCCAAAACACAATCACCACAACGCTGGTAATCAGGGAAATATAGAATGTCTCTTTGGGAACTTTAATACCTAATATAGATACATATATTGGAATTGTCATCAGCGGTCCCCATAAGTTTAATGCATACAATATAATTTCTAATATACCATCAAATTCAACAGATAGTCCGTAAGCTAAAATACTCATAAAAATATTACATAACTTAGCCAAACGCACTTCCAGGGCGCTATTGAAACGACCGCCAAAAAGAGGCTTTAAAACATCGTGAGATAAGTTCACAGCAGCTATATTCATAAATGAATCAACCGTAGAGATTAAAATGCTCATTACACCAATAAAACCCACTCCTAACATCCCCGGACCAAGATTTTTTTCCAATAAAAATAACAATACATGCGACTCATCGAGCTTAGGATTAAGAGAAAAAGCAAATATGCCAAGTATTATACAAATAAGATAAAATACAAACGATAAAATCGCCGAAATATAAAAAGCATTTTTACATTGCGTATCGTTTTTAGAAATTAAAATACGCTGTATCACGTGTGGCAACATTAAGGGAATCAAAAAACTTATAAATAAACCAAAATATTTATGATAAAAATGATAATCTAAACATAACTCAAGTTTTTCAATAGATAAATCACTAAAAGATTTTGGAGCAACGTTATTCAACAGCAATAAAATGAAAAGCAATATGATAATAAACTGCAATTTATCAGTCTTTACCACGGCATTTACCCCACCCAGAGTGCTATATGCCATAATAATTAGCGTCGATAGACCTATGCTTACGAAATGCGGAATAGCAAAAAAATATTCAAAAAGTAAATTAATCCCTTTTAGCTGAGCTGTAATATAGCACAAGCACACAAGAGAGCTAATAATACCGCTGATTATTCTTGCCAACACGCCAAAACCAGGCTCAATGATGTCCCCTATTGAAATTGCAGATTTAAATCTTGCGTGAAAATATTTACCCAATCTGGCATATAAAATTAGATTTACAACATCTCCTAAGATAATAAATACATAAGATATACCAACTATGAATCCTTGACTGAGCGTATTAAACAACGCAACACTACCTATCCAAGTTGCAAATATCGTGCCTACTAAATTATAAGTTGAAAAATTTCTATCACCAACAGCGTATTGCTCTATTGTCTTTGCTGGTTTGACACTAAACAAACCAAAATAAGTAATTCCACAAAGGTAAAGCAATATTAAGGCAATATCTAAAATCCCCATCATAGCAATACAGTTGATTTGTCTTTTAGCATTAAAGATTGGTCTTATTTGGCATCAAATAAGATAACTAGGATATAGTATTATATAAAATAGAAATAAAATCAATCACTTTTTTGTAAAAATTTAACATTACCAAACAAGAATAGTTATCTACCAATGATTTATGAAGAGGAATAGTTAGCAAAGAAAAGATTACTACCGGAGTAAATCAGAAACATCCTTAGTAAAATGAAAAATTGCTTTACAAGAAACTTTTAGCAGAACCAAACAGGTGCTTATAAGTTTAAAATGTAGTATTTAGTAGAGCTTCAATTTAAGATGATTTGCTATGGTTTTTACAAGAATTGTGATGTATAATAATGAGTTATAGTTATTTTGCGCTGATACAAACAAAGAGCACTGCATAATACATTGGTAAATTAATACTTGGCAAATTGAGTTTTTTTATAAGTTTATTCAATTGCTTCTAGCATCAGCTTTAACTAAATTAACTACACAGAGTTTGAGGTAAAAATATGAAATTGTGGCATAAGGTGATTATAGCTTTGATATTGGGGATGACTTGCGGTCATTATTTTCCAGAATATGCTGGCAAATTTAAATTCATGGGCGATTTATTCAATAAAGCCATTAAAATGGTTATTAGCCCATTGGTGTTTTGCGCCTTAGTAAATGGTATTATTGGGGCCAGCAGGAGCAGCTCCTTAGGTAGAGTTGGGCTCAAGTCCACTATCGCCTTCATGAGCACCACCTGTTTTGCAGTTCTTTTTGGCCTTGGTTTTGCTTATTTATTGCAACCCGGTATAGGAGCCAACATACCTATGCACAACGATACATCCACACTAAATCTTGCCAATGCTAAATCTTTTGACGTAATAGAGTTTATAGTAAATATTGTGCCAAATAGCTTAACTCAAGCAATGCTAGAAGGCAATGTTATACAGGTTGTATTTGTGGCGATATTTTTTGGTATAATAGTTAACCAATTTGATAGCGGAATGGATGGAATAAAAGAAGCATTCAAAGCGTTAAATGCAATTATGCTAAAAGCCATTGGTTATGTCGTTCTTTTTTCTCCTTATGCTGCTTTTGCCCTAATATATTGGATCATTGCCAGCGAAGGGTTGGGTATATTGGTTAATTTATCTAAGTTGGTTTTTGCGATAATAGCAGCGATGGTATTTCAATATCTGATTTTTGGGGTACTAATTAAATTTATAGCTGGAATATCTCCTATGCCATTTTATAAAAAAAGCCTTGAATATCAAGCCGTTGCTTTCGCCACTAGCAGCAGCAAGGCAGCCCTTGGCACCACTATGCAAGTATGCAGGGAAAAACTTGGGATCTCTGAAAACAGCACCTC
>CANGHM010000060.1 GCA_947453775.1 Rickettsiales bacterium
GGCTGGGTGAAAAATTTATGAAAAAGCTTAGCGGAGTTACGCATTAGTATATAGTCAGATGTATGGGAGGGTCTAAAATGTAGGGTTTTTTCATCTAATTGTTCTACTTCCTTGTGTAATTCTTCTACTGCTTTTGCTGATAATTCATCTGTGTGCAAGAGTAGGTATTGCGATAAAATTAATCTTCTGATTTGCTCTGCTTGTTCTTGGTGTTTTTGCTCAAACTCTTTGCCGCCTAATTGACTTAAAAATACCTCGGCCGGCTTTCCAAAAACCTCTAAACCCACTTTTTTTTGTAACTCGCTGGGGGAGTAAGTGTAAAAAAAAGTTTCGCAAGAAATATATTTCTTTAATTTTTGAAATATTTTTAGATAATTTAATTTTTTTATTTCTGTATTGTCGGGCGAATCGGGGTCACAATAAAGCTCAGTGATTATTGATGGCAAATTGTCAAATAGGCCCTTAAAGAGCGAAGGGTTGCCAGATGCCTCAATGAGTCTTATAGCTGTATCGACAAAATCTATATGCGATAGACTGTTACATAATAACTTTGTGGCGACCTGTTCTAGATCCCCTGGTCTTAGATAAGCTAGGTGTTTTTGAATTGGATCAGCAGATTGTGGTTTTTTTGCTTTCATATTGTGTAATTATATTAATATTTTTAAGCATTGAGCTTGACGTAAGAATATTCTCAACTTAATGTGAGATAAATATGTCTTAAATAGTTACTATATTTTCTTGCTCCATAAATAATTGCCCGCATGCTGTATAGATTGGCCAGATTGTTAATGAGTTCATTTTTCATCTTTTACATCTCTCCTTGCATCAACCTGGCCTCTTCGTCTGGTGAATAGAAAAACTGCATTGAAGATCCCAAGCACAGATAGTCCTCTACCCTTGAGTGATTAGCGATGAATATATCAAAAACAACGAGCTTTTTATCATCATTAGATATTAAGATGGGATCTTTGTTCAATATTCTTGCGTCTTCTGTGCATAATTTTATTTCATATTTTTCTGCTTTTGCCGGATCTTTCATTTTTTTTACTCCAGTATGACCTGTGGGTGGAACTAGGCCTTTAGATAATGCATGCTCAAATTTCTTTTGCAAAGGTGGGAATTTCTTTTTATCCATCTCATCATATGCGATAGTGCCGTATAGCTTGCGATAAGGATCTAGCGGGGCAACTTTGGGGTCATATGAAACATATGTTTTACCTTTGTAGATCCATTTAACACAGCCTGTAGATTTACTTTGTATCTCTTCAGTAGATACCCTATGTAGTTGTTGCTTAATTTTCTGATGATAGGCATGAATTTTTTGTTCAGGAGTTAGTTTTTGTTGGGTGCGGACTGTGTGCTCAAAATCAGCCGCAGGTGCTGGCCTTTCTGCTACTTGGGCAGAACCACTTAATAACTCTGCCACTTTAGGCTCTTCTTCAGGGGTTGCTGGCGCTGGCGCGGGGGCTTCCTTTTCATCTTGTACATAATTGGCCGCAGGGGCTGAGCCTTCTACTGCGGATTGATCGTTTGATGCATCTTCTTCTTTGGGTTTTTCTGGAGTGCTGGGTTGTTTTTTGGTAGATGCTTCTGCTTCTTCTACTTCATCTTCGCTTTCATAAACAGCTTCCTCTGCTCGAAGAGACATTAGAGTGCTCAATATTGCAGCCGATTTGTTATCGATTTTCTCGATAAAAGCTAATATCGTTGCCGCGCTATCTGAATTGGTTTTAATGGCATGAAAAAAAAGCACACAGTGCAAATCTAATATTTTCTGGCTTGGATGCATGTGGCGATGATCTGAGTCATCTGTTTTTGTAAAAACCTGGCGACATTCTGCTAGTAATTCATCAGCATTATGGTACCACAGTGCATACTGATCTTTGCTTTGAGCGTAATAATCAGCGATCTTGAGGTAAATACTTGCAAGATCAAGCTTTGTTTTTAGTTGCAATTGTTTGGCTTTAAGTGATTTGGCTATATCGCCTATCTTTGCAATTAATTTAGGGGTAATAGTGCATATAGATAATGCTTGTATCGATAATGCAAGCGGCTGATAATCGCTGGATGATCTTTCAGGAAGTGTAAATTTATCTATTATGATATCTGGCTTATCTTGCAATGCAAAAAACATTACTTGTTTGATTTGAAAAACATTCTCAATCATCTCATTTAGGCCGTTTGTAGCAAGCTTTTGTGCTAATGCGTGTGTTTGCTTTTCGTAGACATCTATATCTGTAACATTGCATCCAACTTTGAGCCATGCTATTAATTCAGCTTTATCACCAGGGGGTATAGATAATAATGTTGCAAAGTGGGTAAGGTGTGTTTCTTTTTCTTGTTGGCTGAGCTCCATACATAAAGATAGACCCATAACGATAAGTGCTAATAGCGAAGGAGCCATTTCGTTGTTCAATTTTAGTGAATACCAATTTTTTATACCTTCTGATATACGATCTGTTGAAAAATAGTACTGACCAATCTGGGAATAAAATAAGTCGTGGTCTTTATTCATAGGTTCATCCCAAATGGCTTTGCGCTCTTCAATATATTTGATTGCTTTTGCATATTCTGATATGCGATCTTGCGCTATTAAATGTTTAATTAACTGCGATAGAATATGAAGTTTATTGTCTTCCTCAACAATTAGATATTTTGACATTTCTTCTAGAGCTTTTTCTGCATCTTGCAGAGCTTTTTGTGCAGCTTTCACATCCTGTGTAGCTTTGTCGAGTTCTGCATCTTTTGCAGCTTTTAAAGTTTTTGCATCTTCGGTAGATTCGGAAACTTTTGCAGCTTTTGCAGCTTTTACAGCTTCGGAAACTTTTGCAGTTTTTGCAGCCTCGGCGACTTCTAAGGCTTCGGCGGCTTTTTTAACTTTTGCGATTTTTGGTGCTTGCCGATCTTTTTTTGCATATTGCCAATATTTTTCGAAGGTTTCACCATCTGCTACGCGAGATAAAAATATTGTCGCACACCGCATATTGTAATTGAGATATTCTTCCATACCCTTGTACGATAAAGATAATGCATCGCCTTGAGTGTTATAATAAGTGAATTGAGGATCAATGGGCTTTTGGAAAAATTCATTGAAATCTTGATCGGATAGTTTTGGCTGGGTGAAAAATTTGTGAAAAAGCTCAGCAGATCTTTGGTTTAACAAATGACTAAATGCTTCTCTGGGCACAGCATATCGGGTTTGTTCCTTTAATTGTTCTGCTTGCGCGCTGAGTTCCCTTTCTTCTTCTACTGTTAAGTCATTTTCGCTCAACAGGGTCTTTTCTAAGGAAATTAATTTTTCGATTTGCTTTGCTTGCTCTTCCCACTGTTGTTTGACATCTTTTAAAGTTTTAGCAGCCTCCTTCTTGCCAAAAATTTTCTCACCCACCAATCTTTGTAACGGACTAGCGGAATAAGTGTAGAAAAAATCTTCGCAAGAAATATATCTTTCAACCTTTAATTTTTCAAACATTGCTTCATAATTAGATCGCTCGGTAGCAGAAGTGGGTTGGGTAACGATCGAAGGCAAAGTATTAAATATACTCTTAAAGAGCGAGGGGGTGCCAGATGCCTTAATAAGTCTTATGGCCGTATCGACAAATGATATATTTTTTAGACTATTACATAATAACGTTACAACTATATGTGTTAGATCTGATTCTCTTAGACAAGCTACGTGTTGTTGAATTAGATCGGCAGATTGTGATTTTTTTTGCTTCATATTGTGTAATTATATTAATATCTTTAAGTATAATTATAACACAAAATGCACTAATATAAAAAGAGCATTAATATAATGTTTCTTTTAGCTTGACGTAAAAATATTCTCAACTTAATGTGAGATAAATATGTCTTAAATAGTTACTATATTTTCTTGCTCCATAAATAATTGAGCGCGTAAAGAGCTTGGGGATTTAAAGAAATCTACTGCAGGTTGGTCGCATAATACTTGCCCCTTGTCTATGAATATAATTCTGTCAGCCAGAGCTTTAGCAAATTTAATATCGTGGGTAACAATCACAATGCCCATATTGCTCTTAATTTTTTGCAAATTTTTAATTAGCTCAAACTTATTTTCCTGATCCAAAGCGGAGGTTGGCTCGTCAAATAAGATAAATTCTGGGTCAAGAATTAATGCTCTTGCAATGGCAACTCGTTGTTTTTGCCCACCTGATAGTTCTTTTGGTCTAGCTATTGCTTTGCTGGTTAATAAAAATTGCCCTAGTAGCGCATTAGCCTTGAAGTTAATTTCTTGCTCGGAAGCTAATTTTGCAATTTTTGCGGCATAAGTAATATTTTCCACCACATTCATATGTGGGAAAAGATTGAAATTTTGAAATACAAAGCCTATTTTTTGCAGTGCTGAATCAAGTGGGCTACTAATGAGTTTTTCAAAAATATGGACTTGACCAGAACTTGGTTGCTCTAGAAAATTGATACATCTTAATAGTGTAGATTTGCCGCTTCCAGAGGGTCCTAATATCACACATAATTGTTGGCGGGAGAGCTCCAGCGATATATTAGATAATATTTGGTTTTGCCCGAATGTTTTACATATATTACTTAATTTAATCATATTTTAAGCTTTGTTTCTAATGAGTTTGAGATATAACTTAATGCGCTCACCATTAAATAATAGTAAAAAGCAGCAA
>CANGHM010000061.1 GCA_947453775.1 Rickettsiales bacterium
CCAAACTGCCACTCAAAGCGAAACCACACATAAACCATGATCGCTAGAAAAGCAAAAAAAATGCTCTGTGCCCCTGCAAAAACTAATTGCTTTCCAACTTGCGCCCCTACAAAGTCTGATTTGCGATAATCAATTGGGTTATCAATAAAAGTGCTAGATAATTTATCTTTAACATTTTGGATTACTTCTTGGGCCTGAAGGTCGGTGGCAAACTTAATGGAAAACTCTCGATCTCCAATATTTTGCACTATCGCTTCGCTCAAATCTAGCTGACCCAAAGATTTGCGTATTTGCCCGATGTCTAGATCTTTTTGACTTTTTAGCTCAATATTTACCCCGCCAGTAAAATCTATTCCTAAATTTAATTTATATGTTGCTAATAAAATAGCACTAAGTAGAGTAAGTGCGATAGATATAAAATATGCAAATTTGCCGATAGAGACAAAATCGAAGCTCGAATTATCTGGCCACAGACGTAAGGGATATAGTTTCATAAAAATGCTTTTAGTAAAATTGTATATTAATTGTAGCAAATTAGCTAGCCATCAAGCATCTCGCGCGCAACTGCCATTGTATTTTTTGTTACATTCTTGCCCGAGAGCATGCGAGCTAGCTCCAAAGCTTTTTGCTCGTTATCAAGATTGCGTATTACGCAAAAAGTTTGCTCTTGGGTCTGCTCTTTATGTACACACAAATGTTGAGCGGCCTTGCTTGCCACTTGCGCCTGATGGGTAATGGTAATAATTTGGGAGCTTTTAGCTAAATATTTTAGTTTTTCACCTATATGCTCAGCAACAGCGCCTCCGACTCCTGAGTCTATTTCATCAAAAATAATCGTTGATTTAAATGTTGCATCTAGCATCACTGCTTTAATTGCCAGCATAATTCGCGAAAGCTCTCCTCCTGAAGCAACTTGTTCTATCGACATATGCGGCATGCCAGTATTAGTCCTAACTACAAACCTTACCTGATCTATACCGCTGGCAGAGCCGTTTTCAAAACTCATCTGTTGAATATCAACTTTAAAGGAGGCATGCTTGGAAATTAATTGACTTAGCTCTTGGTTAATTTTTTCTTCAAGCATTTGCGCCCAAATCTTTCTTTGCTCACTGATAGATTGGCAGGATTTTTGATATTGTTCAAATAATTCTTTTTGGCGTAGTTGCAAATTTGCTTCATCGGCTATCGAGCTTTGTAGGGTTTGAAGTCTTTGAGTGCTTATAGCGAAAAATTGAGATAAGTGAGATGGTAAAACATTATGCTTTCTAGCCAGGCCCCTTATTTCAAACAATCTATCATCTAAATTCAGCAACTCTTGCTGGGTGTCTTGATCGGATATTTTGGCATTAATCAGATCTTCAAATTCTTGCATATTGACTAAAATCTGATCAAGTAAATGGGCCCCATCACTCAAAGAGGCATCTTTTTTAGCCAAAATTTTTGACAAGGCAATCACAGGTCTAGTCCAATCGGACTCTTCGATCAAAGTCAAAGCTTGATGCAAGTTTTTTTGTTGCGAAAACACCTGTTGCAAATTAGTGCGCTTGTTAAGTAGCTCTTCTTCTTCGCCATCTCGCAAATCGGCATTTTTAAGCTCGTCAATTATAAATTCAAGGTAATTAATTTCTTGCTCGTTTTGCTTTTGCAAAGTCAAATTACTTTCAATGGTTTTGCTCACTTGTTGCCAATCTTTATATAACTGACGTAAAACTTTAGCTTGGGAGTCTAGATTAGCGTATTTGTCAAGAATCTCGATATGTTTATTTTTATCAAGTAAAGAGGTGGTAGAATGCTGGGCATGAATTTCAAAAATTTCTAAAAAAATCTGATTTACAAGCTTTTGAGTAACTAGTTGGTCGTTAATGAAAAATTTCTTGCGCATGGCAATATGATCTTGCCTTTTAACAATCAGCACGCCATCGTGCTCTATTAAGTGTTCTTCTAAAATGCTGCTTACTAAATGGTTTGATTTTATATCAAGCTCAGCTACAACGCTACAATACTGTGCATTTTGACGTATGTTATTTTCACTTTTTGCGCCAAAGCAAAACAATAGTGCATCGAAAATTAAAGATTTACCTGCGCCTGTTTCGCCGGTGATGACACAAAAAGAAGGGTTAAACTCAATGTGTGCAGACTGAATAATTAAAAAATCTTTAATCGCCAGGCTCAGCAACATTTTTCTGTTTTTACTTGGTGTCGACGTTATTAGCCTTGCTTAATTTCAAGGCCCAAATACTTGTTGGAAATTTTTGGACTAAATGATCTGCGTATAATTTGGCCTCATCGTTTAAGCCCATCACTAAAAATGTTTCACGCAATCTATACAACGCCTCAGGGGTCTGGTTATTAAGCTCATCGCTTACATCTTTGAACCTACCTAAAGCCGCAATAGGATTATTTCGCGCAATCAGATAATATCGGCCTATTTCCATATTCTTTGCGGCCAAATAGTCTTTTGCCACTTCAAGTTTTTCCTTGGCATCTTGTGCGTAATCAGTCTTAGGAAATTTAGTGATCACGTCGTTTAAAGCATCTATAGCTCTTAAGGTTAAAGATTGATCGTAATGTACATCGATCATCTGCATAAATAATGCCTGCGACTTAAGGTAGTATGCATAGGAAATATCTTTGTTAGCAGGATGTAGTTTGATAAACCAATTTAGCACATCAATCGAAAAATCATATTTTTTATTCAAATAATCGCAATAAGCTTCCATTAACTGGGCATCAGGAGTTATATGGCCACCTGGATGTTGATAATACACATTGGCAAATTCCTCTGATGCTTGTTTATATTTTTTTTGCGCAAGTAAGGCTGAAGCTTTATTATAAGTTTCTTCTGACGATACTATTATATCTTCTGATTTATCTGGAACGCTTTTACAACTTAGTAAAAATCCAAAAATGATAACAAGAATAAATCTAATATGCATACAAAACTACTATTATATATGGTACCCCTGACTGGACTCGAACCAGCACGCCGTGAAGCAGCAGATTTTGAGTCTGCCATGTCTACCATTCCACCACAGAGGCAAAACGAGATTATAAGTCTCTACTACA
This sequence comes from Rickettsiales bacterium, assembly GCA_947453775.1. GTDB lineage: Bacteria > Pseudomonadota > Alphaproteobacteria > Rickettsiales > Rickettsiaceae > CANGHM01. Next base: position 3,067 of record CANGHM010000061.1, read on the forward strand.
TATAAGATACGTGAAAAAAGAAAATTATTCAACTGCCCAAAGATTATTTTTTCTCTGCATTAAGGAATTGATAATTTATACTATACTTAAGTTAAAGTATATTTATTAGATCATAAATTTAAATATGAAAAAATCAGTAGGCATAATAGGTAGCACAGGTAGAATGGGCAAAGCTTTATCGCAATTACTATCTGGTGATCAGGTGTTTTCTCAAGGCCTGGGATTTAATCAAGGCTGCGCGCAAGGGCAGTTGTCTTTAGAGGGGGTATTTTTGGCAAACGACTATATTATAGATTTCTCAAACGCAAGCTTAATTGAGCACATTCTGCAAGTCGCCCTGTCTTGTCCAAAGCCTTTGATACTGTGCTCGACTGGTTGGGAATATGAGAAAGTTAAAACCGCGATCAAGTCATTAAGTGCAAAAGTTCCTATTGTCATTGCCCCAAACACAAGTTTTGGTGCTTACTTGCAACGTTATTTAGCTGCGCAGTTAGCAAAATTTTTAGGCCAAGAGTACGAGATTGATATTTTAGACAAACATCATAAAGATAAACAAGATTCACCATCGGGAACAGCTATATCTTTGTTTAATGCTCTTAGTGATGCAAAACAAAAACACCACAATGCTGAGTATGTTTTAGCAGCAAAAGATACCAGAGGGCAAAACGTCATTCAAATACATTCTGAGCGCAAGGGTGATGAGATTGGGTTTCATGAAGTAAGCTTTAAAAACAATCAAGAGATCATAACCATCACTCATCAGGCTCTGGATCGATCATTATTTTCTTATGGAGCTATGCGTATTTTAAGATGGCTGGAAACGCTTAAGCCTTCCCCAGGGGTATATACGATGGAAGATATTGTTCATTGATTTTAGCTCCAAAATCCTGATTCTTAATTTATCAACCTTAGTCAAATCGGCCATAGCGCATTATTGTGCAAGTATCTACTTATTTTAATATTTAGAGTTTACTGATTAATCTAAATTATTAAATTATTAAGTTTAATTAATAACTATAAGTTTAAAAAAAGTTACAATTTCAAATAAAGATATAAAATTGTATTCTTTATGATTGACTTGACCACTTCAAACCAATATAATCCAAATGTATCCATTAAAACCCAATAGATAATGATACTTTTTATCTCAAAGTATGTGAATAATCTTGATGCAAAGGGGCGAGTTTCCGTGCCGGCTGCTTTTCGCGCAAATTTGGTAGCGCAAGGTCAGAGCTCTATTGTGCTTTATCCATCGATTAAGAATCCTTGTATAGAAGGTTGTAGCATTACTAGGTTAGAGCATTTAGCTAAATTAATCGCTAATCTAGACCCTTATTCTGAAGAGCGCGATGCTTTTGAGGCAATTATACTTGGTGAGTCTCATCAATTATCCTTTGATAATCATGAGGGTAGAATTGTTTTGCCAAAAGAGCTAATCTCCTGTTCTGAATTATCCAGCAAGGTGGTCTTTGTTGGC
>CANGHM010000062.1 GCA_947453775.1 Rickettsiales bacterium
AACTAAAATTCATCATTAGCCCCTCGTAGTTTTCATCATGGAAAAATGGTAGTTTACGTAAATCTAATAATTCTAAACTTTTAAGTGTGGGTAATGCTCTAAAAAACAGATTTGCATATCTTCCCAAGAGCAAGAGGATGAAATGTGATTCGGTGATACTTAGTATTTTTAGATGAGAAAATTTAGGAAATGATTTAATTGTTTGAGATATAAAATAATCAGTATGCCAATAATTCAGATGATTGGGTAAAATTGTTATTTTCCTGTTGACTAAGTCTTGCAGCAACCAGTCTGATACCTTATTACTAAGATGGTTGGCGCCAAGATTTAATTCTTGGAAATTGCCATATCTGTTGAGCCAATATTGCGCTATTGCATCAATTATTTCTTCATTAAATAAATTACCATATATATTTAATTTTTTTAAATTTGGTAAATTATTTATAAGATCAATTATATTTTTTGACTCAGGAACTTTTTTTTCATACCAGGTGTTAGATAAATCTAATTCTTCTAGATTGGATAAGGTGCTATATAAATTCTTTATCTCTTCAGGATTGTTATCGTTTAATACTTGTGCTATTTTATCTTTCATATAAAAAATTGAGTAAATTAAGGGTAAAATTATTAATTCAAATTAACCTTATGGGTTAATTAAGAAATATAATAATCTATGATTGAAAAGTTGTCAATCTATCTTAATCTAAAGATTATAAATTATGATAATAATTTAAGATTTAAATTTACTCTCCTTGGGAAAGGCTATATCCAGAATGATTATTGAAGGTGTATAAATGCTCTATTTTGATAAAATCTATGCCTTGATCAGCTAATAAAGCTAATAATTGTGCGGTGTTTTGATGGGTAAGATCTTCGTTGTTGCCCATAAACCTACAGCACCAATGATCGCCTATAATATGTGCATTGGCATGATCTGGCCAAACTTTTAATCCCTTGTGTGCTATGCTAATAAGCTTAAAATTTTTATCTCCAATAGAGAGAATTTTTTGGGCTAATTCATCAGGATTATTAATGATTGTATTGATAAATACATCGGCTCCAACAAGTTTTTTTACCTCTGATGTATCTATGGTAGCCTGCTCTTTTGTGCTTAAGTTAGCGGAAAGTTGGTATTGTGTTTTGCGTAATAAGCTAGGCTGCTGTCCAAGTCTAGAGCCTACGGCGTAAGCAAACTCCATGGTAGAGACTTTAGCTTTTGAGTTTTGCGGATTATAAATATCTGCTGTATGAATGCCATCTTCTATGGTTTTTTTAAGTGCATTGTCAATTAGGCTGGCGCAATCAGGTTGATCAATATGGGCAAGCATCATAATTGCTGCATTTAAAAGACCCGATGGATTAGCAATGCCCAGGCCGGCAATATCTGGAGCAGAGCCGTGAACTGCTTCAAACATTGCATAATTTTGACCAATATTAGCTGAGCCAGCAAGTCCAACTGATCCAGAAATTTCAGCCACAAGATCAGAGATAATATCGCCATATAAATTTGATGTAACGATCACATCAAAATTTTCAGGTTTAGTGGCAATTTTTGCTATTCCTATATCCACTAGAATACTATTAGACTCAATGTCTTGATATTCTAGTGCTACTTCATTAAATATTTTGTGAAATATGCCATCTGTAAATTTCATAATATTATCTTTCACAACGCAGGTCACTTTTTTTCTTCCCTGACTTCTGGCGTATTCAAAAGCGTAGCGAATAATTTTTTGACTACCTGTTTGGCTAATTAATTTTATTGATTCATATACGTTGTGGGTGTGTCGATATTCTATGCCAGCATATATATCCTCCTCGTTTTCGCGAATAATGACCACATCTAAATTAGGATGCAGCGTCCATACAAAAGGAGCAAAGCTCTTGGCGGGCCGTATGTTTGCATAAAGACCTAAGCTTTTGCGCAAAGTAACATTTAGACTTTTATATCCCCCTCCTTGTGGTGTGGTAATTGGTGCTTTTAGCAATACATCGCCTTTAGCGATCGTGTCCCAAGCCATTTGATCTATGCCTGAAGTATAGTGTTTGTTATAGAGTTGCTGGCCTATTTGTATGCTAGCGATACTGATTTTTGCTTTAGCTTCTTTTAATACGTATAAAGTAGCATCCATAATCTCTGGACCTATCCCATCGCCGTACGCTACAATTATATTGCGCATATTAGATCTCTATAAAATATATATTTTCATCAACTCAGTATACCTGTCTCAATTATTGAGTGCAATTTAAAGCTAATTTTTTTCGCATAAAAAATATTATCTGTGATTAAAGGGAGTATTTAATCATCTCTTCTTGGGTTTATTATTTTAATTTATAAAATAAAATTATTTAACTTTGCATCTTGTAGTTTTTTAAAATTTGCTATATAATAAAATTTATAAAAATTTTAAACTAATAATCGAATAAAAATATGAGCAAAAAGCATTGTATAGAGCAAATGGGAGCTGAGTTTTACATTGAAGGGATTCGGCATCCTTTTTTGGGTTTTTCTTTTATTCCTGGTAATCATCGCTCTTTCGAGTCTTATATTAAGGCGTTTCAAGAAGGTCATTCTTTTGACCAGGAGCCTCTGAAAATAGTCTTTTCTAAACTTCCATTCAAGACTGACTCGCTAAAGAAATTCTTAAACAAAGTTAGTCAGCAGGGGTTAAAAGATTTAGAGATAGTCGTGCAAGAAAAAGTAAACATGCAAGACTTTAAACAATTTATGGATATATTTAAAAAAGAAAAAATCAAATTTTCAAAATTAGAATCTGTTTATTTTTGTATACTTAAAGATGAATATGAGGACTCTATTCCTACGGCTCTTTTTGATTTTCTTGGAAAATGTTGTCCATATGTAAAAACACTGATAGTAGAATGCAATGAAGATTTTGCATCAGATATGTTAAATAAGACACCTGATAGTATAAAAAATTTAGATCTTACTGAATGTAAATTGAATAAAATTGATTCGAATGTATTGAAAAATATGTGTACTAGATTGGTTAATCTCGAAGAATTAAAAATGCGATTAAGTGATATTCTGATATTTGGTCCAGCTCTACTAAAAACGAAAATAGGCACATTGGTTTTGCATGGTCAGGAGCCTGAGCAATCATATGAATTTCAGCTGACAAAAGAATTAAACACATTAGCTATATTGGTTTTGTATGGTCAAGACTCTGAGAAAACATATGAATGTCAGCTACCAAAAAAATTAAACACATTAATTATTCTAGATCGTGAAAGAAATTTAGATAATATAGCAAAAGTTATTTTAAAAGAGTCAGATCAATTGCCACAATTGCATTTAGAACTTGCTTTATGCGACCAGCATGTGGGGGGAAAAAGACAGCCGCCTTGTGATTCATCTAAATTAGATGAGTAAAATAATGACCACCAGTCTAAAAAACAAAATACGTCAAAAGACCCACAGCCTGTATCAACATTTTTTAATAATGATGGAAAAGGTGGTGTGGTGTGCTTAGATGATGATTTTCAGTATCAGGAGGTCGAAAGCTCAGGTCAGCTAGATACCATCAAATGGATTTGGGGTGATTGATAATTTTATCCTTTGAGTGATTTGGATTTTGTCATCTCGATACTGCTATTGCGTTTGTGGCGATGTGCAGAGATGGCAAAATTATGTACTTCGTTGCGCAAGGTCTGCAGGTACTGCATAATTTTATTGTCGTTTGGTAGGGTAAATGGCTCTTTGCCGATCATATGAAATGTTTCATTGCCTTTATTGCGATCTGGGCCTTTGGACATGCACACATATGCTAAATCTAGCGACATGCATTTAATTACTTCTTGTGCGATAGATAAATGCCCTTTCCCGCCGTCGATGATGATTAAATCGGGCCTATTTGTTTCATCCAATTTGGCTAATCTGCGGGTTAGGACCTCGCGTAGCATTTGATAGTCGTCTCCTCCAAATTGATTGGTATTGGTGCGTATATTAAATTTGCGATATTGATTTTTTTCAAAGCCATTTTCGCTTGCCACTATCATTGCTCCAACGGCATATTGCCCCATTAAATGACTATTGTCGTATACTTCTATGCGTTTAGGGGTGGTTTTTAAGTTAAATATTTCTTGAATTCCTAGCATTTTGCCTGCTATGTCTCTTGATTTATTAATTTTATGCTCCAGCGCAATGTGCACATTATCTTGCACCATTTGCATAAGGATTTTTTGCTCTTGTGTTTTGGGAAAAATAATTTTGGTGCTAATTTGATGTAATTGTAGCATTGCATCTTCAATTACGCTAGCTTCTTCTTTGATATCAATATTAAGTAAAATTTTGCTAGGTGGCTGTTTATTTTGGTAGAACTGTCCTAAAAAACTTGTTAAAACAGTCTCGATTGGAGTATTTTCAGCATTAATGGGAAAGTAGCTATTGGTGCCAAAATTTTGCCCACCCCGGTAAATAAAAACTTGCACACAGGCAATGTCCTCTTTGGTACCTATTGCAATTACGTCAGCATCGCTGATACCTCTGAGATTTATGCTATTTCTAGCTTGTATTGCTTCTA
>CANGHM010000063.1 GCA_947453775.1 Rickettsiales bacterium
AGAAAAATGTATTATTTTAGCCTTGGAGATAATGTTTTGGCTTGGAACATAACCAAGTTGATACCTACTATCAGCAGAAAAGTCACGATTATCGCCTAGGAAAAAATAATGCCCTTCTGGCACTTTGAATAGATCAGTTTTTTGCCCCTCATCTACTGTAATAATATCGTGAGAAATACCCCCAGGTAAAATTTCTTCGTATTTCTTAAATTCCTGCCCTTTTACATCTGTGTATTGACCAACGTATTTACGCTCTACCAGCTCATTGTTAATATAGAGCTGACCATCAATAAATTGCACGGTATCTCCAGGCAGACCTACCAGACGCTTAATATACCTTACATCCATCTGATGAGGTGGGCGAAAAATCATTATATCACCACGCTTGGGTTGCTGCGCTAGCACCCTGCCTTCAAAAATATCAAAAACAAAAGGTGAAAGTGAATATTTACTATAACCATAGTCGTATTTAGTGGAAAAAATATAGTCTCCTTCAAGCAACGTTGGCTCCATTGAAGAAGATGGTATATAAAACGGCTCAAAAACGAGTGTGCGAATTAGACAAGCTAAAATAATAACCCCTATAAAAGAGCGCACTTCTTGAAAAAATGTTGTTTTTTTAGTATTTTGTGTCATAAAATGTTACCTTTGTTATATTATAAGTTCGCTTGAGCAGCTGCTAGTTTAGCTATAATCACCCTAAAAGGTGAGCAACTAACATAGTTTAGCCCAAGCTGATTAAAAAACCTAATCGAGACAGGGTCCCCCCCGTGCTCCCCACAAACGCTCAAGGAAAGATTACTATTGGCGCCTTTACCCTTAACACAAGCCATCTGAATTAGTGCCCCAACCCCAGCAGAGTCGATTGAAACAAAAGGGTCTTGAGCAAAAATGCCCTGCTCTTTATAAACATGTGCAAAACTAGCCATATCATCTCTGGAAAGACCAAAAGTCATTTGAGTTAAATCGTTTGTACCAAAGCTAAAATAGTCGACCAAAGGGGCAAATTGATCAGCCAACAAAGCGCTTCTGGGCAGCTCAATCATTACTCCTAATTTATAAGATAACTCTAAATTAAATTTATCCGCTGTATTTTTTGCGATACGCTTAACTCGCGCCAGCAAAATTTCTAGCTCCTTCCTCATAGCAATAAAGGGCAGCATAATCTCTAAATTAAATTCTATCCCTTCATCGGCGCGCACCTCAATGGCAGCTTCAAAGATTGCCCTTGCCTGCATGTCGTAGAGCTCTGGCAAGGTAATACCAAGACGTGAGCCCCTGTGGCCTAGCATAGGATTTACCTCTTGCAACTTGGCGATTTTATCTTCCAAATCTTGCTGATGCATCCCTAGATTTTGTGCGATGTTTGCAAAATCCTCAAAGGGCAAAAATTCATGCAAAGGAGGATCAAATAATCTTACATTTACTGAAATACCTGCGCATAGCTTAAAAATCTCTTTAAAATCACTTTTGTGCAGAAAAAAAAGCTTTTCAATAAATGACAGCTTTTCCCGCCCTTCAGCTAAAATAATTTGCCGCATTAGCCTAAGGCGCTCTGGCTCAAACAGCATATGCTCAGTACGGCATAACCCTATTCCTTCAGCACCAAACTCCAAAGCTGCTTGAATGTCGAGCGCATTTTCAGCATTAGCGCGAACTTTCATGCCCCTAAACTCATCAACCCATTGCATAAAGATATTAAATTCAGCCCCCATTTTCTGGCTAATTAATTCTGATGCGCCGAGTAAAACCTTACCACTTGAACCATCAATTGTAATATACTGGCTTGCGCAAATGACAGTATTTTGTATTTTCATGCTCTGATTTTCAAAATCAATATGCATTTGCGCGCCAGTAATACAAGGCTTACCCATACCCCTTGCTACTACTGCTGCATGAGAAGTCATCCCCCCGCGACTAGTTAAAATACCAGCCGCATGGTGCATACCTTCAATATCTTCGGGACTAGTATCTTGACGCACTAAAATCACAGGCATATGAGGACTCAGACGCTGAGCCTCTTTTGATGAAAAAACCACTGCCCCACAAGCAGCTCCAGGTGAAGCTGGCAAGCCAAAACCTATTTCCTGGGTCGGCTTTGTATAATCAACAGAAAGATGCATCAATTGACTCAAAGATTCCGGATCAATCGATTTTATTGCTTCTTGTTTAGTTTTTAGGCCTTCAAAAACCATATCTGTTGCTATTTTAATTGCAGCAGTCGCCGAGCGTTTACCGCTTCTAGTCTGCAAAATATAAAGCTGATTGTTTTGCACCGTAAACTCCACATCTTGCATATCGCCAAAGTTTTGTTCTAAAAAATGCAGGGCCTCTTTTAGCTGAACGTAGCATTGCGGCATGATTTTTTGCATGGAAGTAGGCTCAGCAAGATCAGAAATATCCACCGGAGTCCTTCTGCCCGAGACAATATCTTCTCCTTGAGCGCAAAGAATAAATTCACCATACATTTTCTTTTCGCCATTAATTGGACTGCGCGAAAAAACAACTCCAGTACCAGAAAAAATGCCATCGGCGTAATTAGGTTCAATATTGCCAAAAACCATACGCTGCACAACTATTGCAGTGCCGCAAGATTCGCAAATATTATGGATTTGTCTATAAGTAATAGCTCTTGCTGAGCACCAAGAGTCTAGTACCGCGATAATGGCATCATAAAGTTGCTGATAAACCCGCTCTTCAAAGACACTTTCAGCAGAAATATCGCCAATACCTTGAGCTTCCAAAAATCTATGCAAGCAGTCTGAAGCAAAATTTTCACTAGTTTGAAGTGCTAAATATTTTTGAGTTTGACGGTTAATTCCAACATTCAATACCGTATCCATCATACCGGGCATTGAAACATTAGCACCTGATCTTACCGCTAAAAGCAGTGGTTGGGCTCCTCCAAATTGTTTATTTGTTTTTTGCTCTAATAAAATTACAGCAGATTTTAGTTGGCTGTGAAAGTTATTAGGTAAAGTTTTATTATTTTGATAATAATATTCACATAACTTACTAGAAATAATAAAGCCTTCAGGCACATTTAAGCCCAAAGCGCACATTCTGGCAAGATTCGCACCTTTATTGCCCAGCATGGGTAAAATATTATGATCTAAATCTATCCCTTGACTAAAGTGATATATAAAATTCATATCTTATTTGACAAGTATTAAATTATCCAACTGACCACGCTCTTCTAACTCATACAAATCATCGCAACCACCAACGTGAGTGCCATTGATAAAAATTTGCGGTACTGTTTTTCTACCATTGGAGTTATCCAACATATGCTGACGGGCTTGCTCGTCTTTCTCTATATCAATTTCCTGATACACTATGCCTTTTTTATCTAGTAATTTTTTTGCCTTAACACAAAATGGGCAATATCCTTTGGTATAAATTATTGTCTGGCTCATATTTTTTTGTGGTTGTATTATTACGTTATTGAAATTATCTGGAAATAAAATGATAATTATAAAAATTATAATTTGCAAAGCGATCACCTTATGGGTATTATAGTTTTTGATACTCATTGCTCATTATAGAGTAAATAAATCATATAGACTAGTATTTTTTTTATGTCGGTGTTATCTGATCACGCAATTCGCAAATTTGTCAATCAGGCCTCTATGATATCGCCATTCATAGACGGACAAATAAGAACAAATCATAAGGATCAAAAGATTGTTTCTTATGGCCTTTCATCTTATGGCTATGATGCTAGAGTTTCCGATGAGTTCAAAATTTTCACCAACATAAATTCATCGATTGTCGACCCTAAAGCTTTCGATCAAGATAGCTTTGTCGATAAAAAAACCGATGTATGTATCATACCCCCCAACAGCTTTGCCCTTGGCAGAACTGTGGAGTATTTTAAGATCCCCAGGGATGTACTGGTGCTATGCGTTGGCAAGTCTACTTACGCACGGTGCGGTATTATTGTGAACGTTACTCCACTAGAGCCAGAGTGGGAGGGGCACGTTACTTTAGAGTTTTCTAACACCACCCCTTTACCAGCTAAAATATATGCCGGTGAAGGAGTGTGTCAGTTTATATTTTTTCAATCTCAAACTTCATGTCAGGTGTCATATGCTGACCGCAAGGGTAAGTATATGAAACAGCAAGGAGTTACATTACCAACAATTTAAATTATTTAACTTATATGTCAACAGAAAATACATCAAACGACAATCAACTCTTTTCAGCAATGTCTCAATACGTGAAAGATTTATCTTTTGAAAATCACGCAATACCAGGAAGCATAGAAATTACTACCGCTCCAACTATTGACCTTAAACTAGATATTAACGTTGCAAAAATCTCAGAAGAAAATTATTTCGAAGTGGCTTTACACATTAAAGCTAACGCAATGCACGATAAAGATGCACTCTTTACCGTAGAGTTAGTATATGCTGGTATATTTCGCTTACAAAGCATGAGTGAAGAAGAGCAAAAATTGGTATTAAGTGCTTACTGTGCAGGGTTTTTATTCCCATATGCACGCAAAATTATC
>CANGHM010000064.1 GCA_947453775.1 Rickettsiales bacterium
ATCAGTTCAATTAAGTTTTTATATATTATCTCTAATTTGACATACTGCGAAAGCATTTTTGGTATCTTCTTAGTAGTTTGAATTGTTACCTCACTTTTTTTTTGTAAATTGTCTATTAGTTTTTTGGCTTGAAAATAGCTTCTGGTGTCTAAGCAATTTTGCTCATTTAGTAAATGATGGCTTTGCATCCAAGATACAATGGTGCTATGCATGGTGTTGCCAATTTGTAAGTTATCTAGCAATGCTTGTTGCCCATCTGGATTGCAATAGGCAAATATTTGTAAAAACTCTTCAAAATCGCGAGAGTCAACATTTGTGCTATATCTATCGCAAAGATATTTAATATACTTATCTTCCGACAGAAAATCTCCTAACTGATCAAAATCTTTGTTAGTTATGGCTGTTAAAAAATTTTTATTTTTATTGCTACTTTGCCATAGTGCTTTTAATGGCTGATTTAGTTGTGCATTATCTGGTGAATATGATGAGTTCACATAAATATCAATCTGTTTGCTTGCATCCGTATTTACCGCAGCAATAGCTTTTTCAATAGTATTTAGATCGATTGTTTCGCATCGTATTTCAATGTGATTTAATTTTTTCAATCTAGGATTATTAAATAATGCATGAGCTGAGTAGTTGACATAATACCCTTCGAAATCAAAAAAAATATTTTTCAGCTGTGTGTTGTCAGTGCATAAATCAAAAAAAGCATAAAAATTCGCAAATGAGTTTGATACGTTGCTTTCGAACTTTTCCAGGGTCTTGCTTTGGCCAACTGATGCTAATATTTCATGAAAATTATGGCTATCTGCTCCTATTTTTACATGATAATATATTAAGTTCTTTATTCTTGTTGTTTGAATAATTCTGGCAACGCTGGGATGGTCATCGCATTTCAGTTCTAAATTTTTTAGTCTAGGCTTGTTGTTTAAATAATTTATTAATGAAGTTGTGTCTAATGGTTGGACAACTGACTTCTCATCATTTAGAAAATATAATCCTGCTATGCTTAAGGTATTTAGTGAGTTAAATTTATCAGAATTTCGGCAAAATATTTCCAGTTGCTGCTGGTTCATGTTTGGGATAGATAGTTTTGTGCATACTGACTCAATTGGTATAAATTGCATAAACTTCTGCCATACTTCGATTATTTCAGAGCTATATTGGCAGAGGCTAATTTCTAGATTTTTAGTTTGTGCTAAAATTTGCATTATAGCTTCTAGGGAGGTGTTGTCTTGCGGAATTGCGCTAATCGTTATCCTGCATAGGATGTTTTGTTCTGATTTTATTTTTATTAATATCTCTTGTATTTCCTCTAGAGAAGTATTGTTTGTTAAGTATATATCGCATCGCATTTAAATAACCTTTATAATTTAATATTTAGCAACTAATAAGCAAATATCTAATAGTTTATTTATACTATAAGTTAAATTTATATACGCGTCAATAGAAAAGTCTATAAGTTTTATACCAAAGGTTTAAAATATTTTTTAGTCCTAATTTTATGATATAATTTGGTTTTATGATTGTTGTTGGTAGATAAAGATGCACAAATTGCAGATAACTTTTATCACTATATTGCCAGATATGTTTCCTGGGCCATTGGCATTTTCTCTTATGGGAAAAGCTTTGCAAGAGGGGTTGTGGTCTTATAACATTGTGGATATAAAGGATTTTGGTTTGTCAATACACAAAAAAGTCGACGACAAACCTTGTGGTGGTGGGCACGGTATGGTAATGAGGCCGGATGTTTTGGGTGTAGCTATAGATTTTTCACTACAGCAACATGGCCCCTTTGATAAAATATTTTACATGTCCCCGCGCGGGGTGTTGTTAAAACAAGATATGGCGTTGGAAATTATTGGTCAGACAAACCAAGTAAAAAAAATTGCAATTTTATGCGGTAGATTTGAAGGGGTTGACCAAAGGGTCATCAAGTACTACAATATAGAGGAGATTAGTATTGGTGATTTTGTTATATCCGGTGGTGAGCTTGCAGCAATGACTTTTGTTGACTGCCTTGTTCGTCTGCTAGATGGCTTTGCTGGCTCTAAAGAGAGTATCTTTGAAGATTCATTCAGTGGAAGCTTGCAAGGCTTGCTTGAGTATCCTCTTTATACCAAGCCGGTTAATTGGCAAGGTTTAATTGTGCCAGATGTGTTGCTTTCGGGTAATCATGCTAGTATTAATGCTTGGAAGCTAGAAAATGCTAAGAGTACAACTCGCTCTAGAAGGCCGGATTTGTGGCAATTATATGCTGATAAATCAAAATAGTTAAAAACTGATAAAAATAAAAATTTATTTAATATGTCTAATATAGTACCACTAATAAAAAAATTTAATGACAGCCAAATCGCTGAGCTGACTAAAGAAAAAACTATACCTGAATTTTCTGCTGGAGATACGGTTAAGGTCAATGTTCGTATATCCGAAGGTGCAACTGAAAGAATTCAGTCTTTTCAAGGAGTTGTTATTGCAAAAAGAAATCGTGGTATTACATCTTGCTTTACTGTGCGCAAAATTAGTGGCACAGAAGGTGTGGAGCGTAGTTTTATGACCTACTCGGCTAATGTTAAAAGTATTGAGGTAATCTCAAGAGGTATAGTCAGAAGAGCAAAGTTATATTATTTACGTGCATTAAGCGGCAAGGCTGCTAAAGTGAAGCAAAAACTTTATTAAACATTAGTTATTATTTAGGCACATTAGGGGTCTTTTTTATTTTATGTATAAGATTGCCATTTCCTCAGATCACTCTGGTTTTATCTTAAAGGAAAAGATCGTAGTTTTGCTGCGACAAATGGGTCATAGGGTGGTTGATTATGGCACTGATTGCCAGACTAAGTCAGTAGACTATCCTGATTATGCTAAGTTGGTTTGTGAATCTTTGGCTGAAGAAATCTGTGCTTTTGGGATTTTGCTTTGTGGTAGTGGTATTGGTATGTCAATAGCGGCTAATAGGTTTTCTCATATTCGTGCTGCTTTATGTCGAACAGTGCAAGAGGCTATCTTGGCTAGATCTCATACTAATGCTAATATTCTTGTTTTAGCTGCTAAATTTATTTCATTTGATGAGGCTCACAAAGTGATCTCAAATTTCTTGGTTACTGGCTTTGAGGGTGGGCGTCATGCCAACCGTATTGCTAAAATTCGATAGCGCAAAGGTCTGATGCGTTTCATTTAAGAGGATAATATATTTCTTTGATCAATCCTTTTTCTAATTATTAAAAATAAATATCTATATGCAGTTTATTGATGAAGCTAAAATTTTTATCAAAAGTGGTAATGGTGGTAATGGGTGCGTTGCTTTTCGTAGAGAAAAGTTTGTTGCCAAAGGTGGGCCCAATGGGGGTAACGGCGGTAGAGGCGCAAGTGTAATTTTTGTTGCTAATTCGCATATCAATACACTTTTAAACTTCCGATATAAACAGCATTTTCGTGCGGAAAACGGTGAGCCAGGAAGGGGGTCTAACATGGATGGTAAGTCTAAACCGCCTATGATTTTACAAGTTCCCGTTGGTACGCAAATTTTAAGTGAGGATCTAAGTTTGATATTATGCGATTTGATACAGGATGGGCAAGAATTTGAAATTCTTAAAGGTGGTAAGGGTGGAATTGGCAATGCACATTTTAAATCTTCGATAAATCAAGCGCCGCGTTTTGCAATACCTGGTCAGGTAACAGAGGAAATAACTGTTTGTTTGCAGCTAAAGCTTTTGGCGGATGTGGGTTTGGTGGGTTTACCTAATGCTGGTAAGTCAACTTTTTTATCAGTCGTTAGTAACGCAAGACCCAAAATTGCAGATTATCCTTTCACCACGCTAAAACCGCATTTAGGTATGGTGAAAATAGATGAGCAAGAGGTGTTAATGGCAGATATTCCAGGTTTAATCGAAGGGGCTCATTTGGGTCTTGGTCTTGGTGATAGATTTTTAAAACACATCGAAAGATGCAAAATTTTACTACACTTAATCGATATTTCTGGACAAGATGTGTGTGATAATTACCAGATTGTACGTTCTGAGTTGGGTAATTATTCTCCTTTGCTAAAAGATAAAAAAGAAGTAATCTGCCTAAATAAAATTGATCTATTAGATCCAGCGCAAGTTGAAATAATAGTCTGTGAGTTGCGAAAACTCTCTGGTGGGAGTGTTTATTGCATTTCCACCGCAACAGGGGATAATGTGCAGAATGTTTTGTATCACATACTAGAAAATGTTTTAAACGATGTGGTATAACTCAATATTTGGCTATGTAGAATAAAAATTATTATAAGTTAATGGTTGTGAAAATTACTAAAGTTTGTTAAAATGGAGTACTGGCGAGGGTCAAAAATAAATTTTAGTACTCTAAATTTACGTTTTTATAACCTGCCTATTTTTATGTTTAATTTTATATAGGTAAATTTTATGTCAGATATCTTGTCTGAAAACATGGTGAATAAAATGCCACCAAAAGTCATTTTAGTCGATTACGATGAGGAGTCTAGGAACTCCACAGCC
>CANGHM010000065.1 GCA_947453775.1 Rickettsiales bacterium
AAAAAAGTGGTAAATATTATCAAAGAACTAATATTGTTGCTGGATATGTCAACAAAAAGAGCATAGCGCCGATGGTTTTTAATGGCTCTTGTGCAACACATTATTATTCGAAACTTGGGTGGAAGAATTTTTAATTAAAGAGTGGGCTCTGGGCAAGTTGTTGTAATGGATAATGCCTCGTTCCATAAATCCCAAAAGATAAGAGAATTGATTGAATCTGCAGGATGCGAGCTTATTTTCCTACGACCTTATTGACCATATTTAAATCCAATAGAAAACTTCTGGGCCAATATGAAGAGATGGATTAAAGATAAAATCAACAATTTTGATAAACTCCTTGATGCTTTCACAGCTTTCTTTAATGCGCAAATTTCAACTTAATTTATTACAGTCAATTGATTCGAATTTGCCATTTGCCTTGCTGCTGAATATATATTTAAAAATCTATCGTAAATTTTGCCGAGCCGACATGTCTGACATTATACTTAGATTTCTCAAAGGTATAAGATAGTTGCCCTTTGAAAAAAGGGTTCTCAAATTTCAGGCTAGGGCTAACTGCAAAATGCCACCCTTTGGCGTAAGAGGGGCTAATTGTTTGCTTATTATTGTCAAAAGTATTATGTATTTTAGGGGTGCGATGATGCAATATATCTTGCGCAACACTAATCTTGATGCCCGGTGTAATAAAACCTTTCTCTGAAGGATTGCGCCAAAAATAATCTAAGCCAACCTCTGGCTTTAATGCATATCCTTTTGAATCTAAGTTTGTATTTTTAAAATATGGAGTTTGGTTCATATATGAGCATTGAATAGCAACATAAGGCATCCAGGAGTGTTTCTGATAGATGTGTTGATATCCCAATAAGCCATGGGCTCCATACAGAGCGCTATTTATTTTTTCAGTCTCGTTTGATTTTGTTGACCCATTGCCAAGATATATTGATCCATTAAGTATTACCTTGTCTAATTTGATAATCGAATATGTTGAGAGTATATTTGTATTTTGCTCAATCATATTTTGATTAGATCGGTCTGTGGTACTAGATCTAAAATGCGTAAAGCTAAAGCCTATTAGAGCTTTGTGGCTGATATTTTTTTCAATACCTAACGCTATGCCTGAAAAGCTATCTTTATAATTTGGTGAACCAGAGATATCTTGCGTTCCTGCAAATATGCCTATCCAATGGATATAGTTGCTTTTTTGATCACCTGCAGCAATAGATTCTCTCGCTTGTTTGGTCTGGATAAAATGACCTACTCTAGTCTGATTAATGTGGCGCATTACGCTAGCATGTGTCATTATACTGGAATTCAAGAGATACTTTTTAGCGAGATTGGGCTTTTGTCTTAATTTAGATTGATTTAACACATTTTGAGCTAAGTTTGCTGAGTATAATGGCTTATTAACTTGATTATATATTGGTTGTTGCGGTGGGGCTTCTTGCTCCTGTAGTAATTCTGGGTTGGGGTAATCTTGGGGCTGAATTCCTGCGCCTGACTCGATGGGTAATGATGATCGCTCCATTGAAAAAGCTAATTTTGCGGAATTAAAAATGATAAGAAGAATAAATAAATTTTTAGCTATATATCTTAAAAATACCATGCGCGCACCTTTCTTAAATTAACCCTCATTCCATGATAACCTAAAAGTTAATATTTTATTACTTTTTTACTTAAAGTAACAAATTATAAATAATTATAGCGCTATAAATACAATATTATTTGGCAAAAACCAAAGTACACTAAGTATTTACTTGCTTTTTTAAAAGCGCAATATCTATTTTATTATTTGCTGAGTTTACTTGAGGCGGCGTATATAAATAAAAATATGCAATTTTGCGTTTAGTGTATCAATAAAATAATTGCAATTTTTAGCTTTTTAGCGCACAATAGTATGATGCTGTGTTGTGCTATGCAGATCTAATATAGTACCATCGTCATCAAAGTTTATTTATTTAAGAATTATATGAATATTTTCAAAATTACACTATTTGCACTTCTGGCTTTATTTAGCATGGGATGTTTGACAAATAAAAAAATCAGACCAATAGCTGAATTTACTACAAAGTTAGAAAAGGAGCTAGACAAGTTTAGTATGCTAGTAAACCCAAAAACTGACATATCATATTGGCCAGGAGGAAATTTTGTCAATTCTGGCAATCATTTTAACTGTCAAATAAATCAGTTAGGATTTAAAAAATCTGCCTTAAAGTATTTTGGAAACATTGTAGCAGCACCGGTTATTGCAAATAACAAATTATTTGTTTTAGACTCCTCAAATCGACTTATTTGCTATGATCTGGAAAAAGAGCATACATTGTGGGTAAAAAATCTAAATACTATTGGCGCTAAAAAAACTATTCAGATGGGCGGGATTACTCTGGATGAAGATAGATTATATGTGATAAATGGTTCAAGAGATTTGTCGATTATTGAATTGTCTAGCGGAAATGAAATCGCCAGAATAAAGTTAGATGATATTATAATAACTCCAGTTGGAGTAGACGCAACAAGCCTTTATGTTTTAATGCGCAATAACCAAGTAGTATCTATCAATAAAAGCAGCTGCGCGAATCAGTGGAACATTAGCGGTCCTCAAACTAGTATTGCATTATTATTGCAAAGCTTTACCCAGCCTATGGTCTTTGGAAATGCTGTTTTTTCAGAGCTATATTCTGGTCAAATGGTTTTGTTATCTAAAGAAAAAGGTCAGCCAATTTGGCAGATAAACATGAACCAAGAGACTATGAATCATTTTGGCGATATGGACTATGCTAACCTTACAACTCAGCCAGTTATTTACGAGCATTATTTATTTACAGCTAATGGTAATGGCCAGCTGGCAAAATATGACATTCGCAGTGGGGCAAATATTTGGCGTAAAAAAGCAGAAGATGTGCTGGGGATGCAAAAATTTGGTAATTCATTGATTATTACTAATAATGCTCAGCAAATTGCACGTCTTTGTGCGGAAAGTGGCAAAGTAGCTTGGGTTCAAAATCTTGATGCGTTAGATAAAAAGAAAAAAGTATATAATTTGCTAACACCAATAATGCTTGATGATCAAATATATGTGGTTACCTCAGATGGAAAAATGTATCAACTTGATCTGCAGGGTAACATAGTTAAAATACACTCAATTGCTAAAGATGTGAATTTTTACGCTGTAAACCAAGGTAAAATGTATCTTTTTGCCAAAGGTGGTGTTTTTATTAATGCTATAAAATAAGTATGTTAAACGATAGTGGGTTACAGCTTTGGAGTTTTTACTGCTTCACAAGTGTAGCGCATCCTGAGATGGTAATTCCCAAGTTGCTGTTGATTGCTAAAAAGAAACTTATTAAAGGCACTATTTTACTTGCAAATGAAGGTTTTAATGGCTCTATTGCTGGTGAGAGTCAAGATTTGCAGCTGTTATTAGATAAATTAGTTGAACTAACAAGTGCTCAAGGCATCAATATTAAATATAATACTTGCTCCTTGAATGCATTTTCAAAATTTAAGATTAAAGTTAAAAAGGAAATAGTCACATTTGGGGTGGGCGATTTAGACGTCAACAACCTTAAAGGAGAATATATTAAACCCTCCCAGTGGTATGAGTTTGCTCAAAGACCCGATGTTGTGCTTATTGATACTCGCAATAATTACGAAGTGGAGCAAGGCACTTTTGCTAATGCAATAAATCCTCAAATAGATAATTTTAGAGATCTTCCACAATGGCTAGATAAAAATTTACCGCATTTTAAAGAAAAAAAAGTAGCAATGTTTTGTACTGGGGGTATTAGGTGCGAAAAATCCACAGCATACTTAAAAAAAATGGGTCATGATAAAGTGTATCATCTAGAGGGTGGTATTTTGCAATATTTTGAAGATACTAAAAACCAAAATCAATTTTGGTCTGGCGGATGCTTTGTATTTGATGATCGAAGGTATGTAAATGAAGATTTGCTAGACCCTCGCGTAAAGGGGTAGTGTATCCCCAACTTTAACTCGTATATCTCATAGAGCTAAATTTTTGTATTGCAGGGTGGTTTCTCTTGGGAAAAAGCAGGCATTAGTTGCTCCTATGTCAGGGTAATGAAAATTTACCTGCGGTGCAGACGCTAAGAGTGTATATTAAAATAAGTTGACCTTTTATACTATAGTCGATTGATTTGAGGTTTGTAACTTCGCCGCGCTGGGCTTCTTGTAGATATGGGTATTTTAGATCAGGTTCAAACTGGTAATGATGCCTAGATACAGGGGGGATTTGGCCCCGCAGGAGGATAAAATAAATGCGTAGATCAGTAAGGTGATGAATTTCATATTTCGAGAATTTTTAGATTCCATGTAGTATTAAAATTATACCTAAAATAACTGACTTTGACATGGCTTTACAAATAAAAATAGCTTTATTTTTAATAGGAGCGATATCTGGTTTGGCAATTATGCTG
>CANGHM010000066.1 GCA_947453775.1 Rickettsiales bacterium
CAGCATTGGCAGTACCAGAGGTCATAGACAAAATATTACGATCTTCATCGTCGAAATAATAACCAAACAAACTATAGCACAGCAAGCTTAAACATGTTGCTATTAAAAACATTGTAAATGTAATGCTAAGAGAGGAAATAGCGAATGTCACATCTGCAGAAACTGCAAAAAAGACTATTGGCGAGATAAAATAAAATAACAAAGAGGCGATATGAGCCCTTTCAACCTTACCCAAACGACCAGCCAAAAAGCCTATGATCACGCTTAGTAAAGCTGAGATTAGTTTTAAAAAAATTGCACTAAATAGCTCCATTGCTTTTTTTGTTTATATATAATTTAACACAAAATGTGCAAAACCCTCAAAACAATTTTAAGGCACAAGTGTTTTTTTATCTGTAAATTTTAGTTGAGGTTTGACGATGCAGCGAGCAATCCCAAGGCACATATTTAAATTAGTCAATATCGCTGATAAAACTAATTATTTCAAGCAGTTTTTGTTTAGGCATCTGCTCGCCGACAATAGAGTCTAAATGATTTGTAGCTTGCAAGGCTAGAGTAGTGATTTGGGATTCAATTTGTTTTTTGATTTCATAAAACTCAAGCATCTCTAAAGCGCAGAGTAAATCGCTGTTATCTCTTGCAGCTTTATGCAAAAATAGCTCTTCTAGCCTAGCTTTGTCATTTTGTGAGCAAATATTATAAAGCAAGATAATTGGCAATGTAATTTTACCCTCTTTAAAATCTGCCCCTCTTTCCTTACCAGTTTGGGTGCTAAAGTAATCCATAGCATCGTCTTTAATTTGATACATTATGCCTAACAATAAACCAAAATTACGCAAATTATCGTGTAAATCATGATCATTACTTTGATGAAGCAGACCAGCTACTTGACAGGCAGCAGAAAAAAGTTTAGCAGTCTTGCTAGCAATAATATCAAAATATTCGTGCACAGAGATAAAACGCCTGCTCTGCAAATATACTAATTGTTTAATCTCGCCAGATACTATTTCTGCAGAGGCTCCAGAAAGCAACTCTAAGCTTTTTAAACAACCGCCTCTTACCATAAGTTTAAACGATTGGCTAAAAAAAAAGTCCCCACCCAGAATGCTAGCCTTATTGCCCCAAAGAAAATTTGCCGTTGGAGCTGATCTTCTCAGCACGCTGTTATCTATTACATCGTCATGCAATAAGGTCGCTATATGAATTAGCTCTACTGCAGCAGCAAAGCTCATATGCGCATTACCAGTATATCTAAGCATTTTGCTGCAAAGGATAGTAAGCAAAGGGCGCAGCTTTTTGCCATTACTGGAAATAAAATGCTCAGCAAGACTGCAAATGAGCTGCTCTTGTTGAGCAAAACACGAAGAGATAAGATCATGTAGCTCAGCAAGTTCGCAAGATAAATATTGATGTATCCTTTGAATGGGGTTTAACGTTTGCTCAAAATCAATTAGCATTTTTCAATATTAATTATCACTGGTGGTCTTTTACCCAAATAGTTCTTACAAAATTTATGCACATGGGAAACTACCAATTTTTCTATCGATGCGTTACTAGGAGTTTCAGTACTTAAAAAAACAGTAATTGCTTTATGCATGGTTGATTTTAAATTACCCACCAAGTCTTTATCGGTATGATAACTTAGCACGCCGGGAAAGTTTACTACCGGATTTAGTGCTAAATCCCAGTTCTTATCAAGCATTAAAGTTACCACAACCACACCGGCATCTTTCATTCTAAGACGGTCACGGAAGATTTCAGCATTTTCATCTATCAAGCGCTTACCATCAACTGCCAAATAGCCAGAATGAACGTTATCAATGATTGCTGATTCGTTGTGCTGTAAATTTACTACCGAGCCATTTCGCACCTCAAGAGCATGTTTAATACCTAAACTTCTAGCCAATTTGGCATGCTCATGAATATGCACTGGCTCGCCGTGTACAGGTATGGCAACGTTAGGGCGAATTAGCTCATACATTCTTTTTAGCTCCTCAACACACGGGTGACCAGAAACATGCACGAAATGATCTTTCTCAGTAATTACTTCTATACCTTGTTGTACAAAGATATTAAATAGCCTAAAAATACGCTTATCATTACCTGGAATAATTTTAGAGGAGAAAATGATTGTATCATCCTTAGAAAGATTAATAGTAGGGTGAGATTTATTGGCCATTTTGCTAACAGAAGCTAATGGCTCGCCCTGACAACCGGTGGCAATAATCAAAATTTGCTCTCTTGGATGAAGCTTAATGTCTTTATCGCTAATAAAACTAGCCTCTTCTAGATAACCACTATCTTGAGCAGCTTGAACCATGCGATGAAGGCTTTTACCGCTTAAAACTACTTTTCTGTTAGAAAGCTTTGCAGCATGAATAAGAGTATCGATTCTAGCTAAATTTGAGGCAAAAGTAGTAACCACTACCATTTTAGGACACTGGGAGATGATTTTAACCAAGCTCTCGCGCAAAGATCCTTCCGAGCCAGATTCCCCTGGACTCATAGCATTAGTCGAATCGCAAACTAAAGCTAAAATTCCTTCATCGCCATATGATTTGAGCAATTCTTCATCCGCTGGATTGCCAATTAATGGATCAGGATCGAATTTCCAGTCTCCAGTATGCATAATATTACCCACTCTGGTGCGAATCATTAAAGCTTGCATTTCAGGAGCAGAGTGAGTTAAAGGAGACATTTCGATATCAAAAGGCCCCAAGTGAAATCTTTTGCCTGGCTCCATGCAGTGAATTGGCACTTGCCCGGCAAAATTAAACTCTCCTAGTTTGATTTTTAAAAAATTTGCCGTAAACTCAGTGGTGTATATAGGGCATTGTAGCTTGGGCCATAAATGTTGAACCGCACCAAGATGATCTTCGTGAGCGTGGGTAAGAATTATCCCCAAAATATTTTGACGATGTTTACGGATAAACTCGATATTGGGCACAACCATATCAACCCCTGGCAAGTGAGTGTCGGCAAAGCCACTACCACAATCAACTATAAGGTATTTACCATCAAGATGATATATGTTAATATTCATACCTATTTCATTCGCACCACCAAGTGGAATAAACAATAGGTTATCTTTTTGAGATTGATCAGGAATGGACATAAAATAATACTATGAAAAATTATAATAAGGATATATTAAGCTGGATATATTGCATTGGCTCTATGTGCGCTATCTTATTCGCACTACCTAACCTTGATATCCAAATTTCAAGAATGTTCTATAACGGACAAAGTAATTATTTCATCGGAAGCAATAGTTTTGCACTTACAACAATGTTTTATCTTGCTCCGTTATTCACATACACTGCTGCAATTATATACTTTACTGCTGGATTATACCAGTATTTTTTTCGCCAAAGAGTAAGTAAAGTTTTATTATACTTATTATTCACACTTCTGATTGGTCCAGGTTTAATAGTAAATGAAGTGCTAAAAAACCAATTTGGCAGAGCCAGACCAATTGATATAGTCGAATTTTCAGGCACTGCGAAGTTTACTAAAATATGTGTTATAGCCGATCAGTGCCAGACAAACTGCTCATTTAGCTCAGGGCATGCCGCTGGGGCTTATTGGTTTACAAATCTTAGCTTCGTGCTGCCTAGAAGATATTGACGCAGAAGTTTTTTACTAGCCGCAATATACGGCTCATTAATTGGCTTAATGCGCGTGGTTCAAGGAGAGCACTTTACGAGCGTATACTTTTTTCCTTTTTGATTGTTTTAGGAGTAAATTAGCTGATGAAAAAATTGATGCTTTATAAGGCTAAATTTTCTAGCAACTAATAAAAATAACTCTCCAGCATCATCGCAAGAAGCTTAATTGATCAAGCAAAACAATAAATACTAGCGAATGTATAATTGGGATGGTTTGGATAACTGGACCCAAGAGAAGGTGCAAAAACCTTATCTCTTAGAGAACTGAGTGCTCTTACGGGCTTTATGCTTACCGTATTTCTTGCGTTCAACGATTCTTGAATCGCGAGTTAGAAGTCCGGTTTTTTTCAACAACGGTCTAACAGAAGGGTGAAATAAATTTAAAGCTTTGCTCACGCCATGTCTAATTGCTCCAGCCTGACCGGTAAGGCCTCCGCCTTCCACAGTACACACAACATCGAACTGGCTTTGCATGCTGGTTGCAACAAAAGGCTTAAGAGCTTCGGCTACATACGCACCTCTTGCAAAATATTGCGGTAATTGCTTACCATTGACCAAAAAAGCCCCTTTGCCTTTTTTAATCCACACTCTGGCAATAGAGGTTTTTCTTTTACCAGTTGCATAAGACCTGCCCAAACTATCTATCACAGG
>CANGHM010000067.1 GCA_947453775.1 Rickettsiales bacterium
CCAAAATTAATTGTTTTAGTTGGGGGGGTGGCGGTAAGTAGCATGCTGGGGGACAATTATCAAATAAGTAAAATTAGGGGGCAAATATACCAATATTCCAACCCTTATATCGCCGACATCCCGTTAACGGCAATCTTTCACCCAGCATACTTAGTGCGCCAACCGCAAAAAAAGAAAGTTGCCTGGTTTGATATGTTAAAGCTAAAACAAATCTGTAAAAATCTAGATATATATAACTCACTTAAGTCTTCAATAACTGCTAAGTAATAAATTTCAACTTAAATTGACTGTCAATTTTTGTTTTCTTGGATAGTCTCTTCGGGCAAAGCTGAATGGGGCGGGTTTAAAATTTATTTTGCAAAAATATCTCAACCTAAAGTTGCAATAAAAATAATATCACATTTTTCTGCTCATTATATCTACCTTTAGTTTACTATTTAACTGGCTTTATAATCTTAGGGCCATATTTATATTAATTATTTTAAAGGTATTTTTTATGTTAGAAATTGAATTACTGGGCAATCAAGAATCTACAGTCGATTTACGTTTGGATGAAGGGCAAACTTTACATTTTCAACTAAGCGACAATGGGCTTTTAGCTTCCGTGCTAAATGATGATGGTGTTTTTGGGGTTAAACCTGAATGTATGACTTATTTTAAGGGTATTAAGTCAGTCGAAGTTTTAAAAGCATTTTTAGCCAACGCTTTTGTTAAAGTTACTCAGTTTGATAATGGCGACTACGATATTAAGCTTCATCAAAAAGCTAAAGGCGGGATGAAAAAACAAGATCAGTTTAGCTTTTCAGGAGAAACTAAGCTTAATAATCAAGTTAAGGTTGGGTATGGAGCTGATGCTTTGGTCGGTAAAAACTTTGTGATAGGTGAGGTTTTTGGTGGCATAGACGCCACTTTGATAGATGCTCCTGTTAATTCTTTAGGGGCTGGTGCATCAGCCAAGTTTAACTCAAATGCCCCTAAAGTATTCAATCAATATGATTTGCAACTAACATCAGGTATTACACGTGATACACAGATTTTTGGCAAGATTTTTGGCAAACTTAATTTTGATCGGAATGCGGCTAAATTTGGTGGGGATACATTCAGTGGATATGGTGCAGAAGTAAGTAAGAATATTACTCCTAATTGCGAAGCTTTTGTAAAAGCTTATGTTGATAGGAATGCAGATTTGGCACTGATCCGTTCTCGTACAATATTGGGCTCAGAGGTAAATGGAATCTTTAGTTCAAAAAATCTATAAGATATAGTTAATTTCGAATGAGGTTAAACTGCTAACGATTGCCTTAATGCTGTTAAACATATATTAAAGTTATTGTTGGCAGGTAATCGATCTGCTTTGCTATAGTAAATTAAGTTGAAGTTTGATGCTAGAAGTAGCCTATAGCACTATTCTATATAGTAAAGGGCGCAGCGAGGCAAGCCAGCAAACCTCAAATCAATTGACTATAGTCAACTTAAGTAGACAAATCTACCGCTAGCTTAAGTATGGCTCTATAATCTATTTTGCCTGTTGCAAGAACAGGTAATTCGGTTAATTTAATGATCATCTTAGGCATACAAAGTTGCGAGATTTGCGCTTTACGAATCTCAGCTAGCACATTTTCTTTAGTAGCTATGGCACTTGTAGTAAAAAGTATAATTTGCTCGCCCTTAGTTGGATCTTCTATTGTCACAGCCGCATACATACTAGCTGGATCAACTTGAGCAGCTGTTTCTTCAAGCAATACCAAAGATATCATCTCGCCACCAATTTTGGCAAAACGTTTTGCTCGACCAAGTATTGTAATATAATCGTTGCGATCGACATCTACAATATCGCCCGTGTCATACCATCCATCACCAAACTCAGCCACATGAGGCCCTTGTATGACTCCAGGATTATTTTTAGTGATATAACCAAGCATAATATTATCGCCTTTAACAACCAATCGACCGCCCCTAGATATACCCTCTACTGGTATTAATTTATACTCAATGCCTGGCAAAATTTTTCCTACAGTATCAGTTTTATATTCAAGCCTAGTATTAAAGCAAATAACCGGAGAAGTTTCAGTAGTACCATACCCTTCAAGAATACGTATACCAAATTTATTCTGCCACAATTCTTTAGTGTGATGTTTAAGTTTTTCAGCCCCTGCAAAGATATATCGCAAAGAGTTAAAATCGTAAGGATGAGCAAATTTAGCATAACCATTTAAGAAGGTGTCGGTAGAAAACATGATGGTAGGGGCGATATTGTAAACTACCTCAGGAATAATTTTATAATGCAATGGAGAAGGATACAAAAATAGCTTAATACCTTGGGTCAATGCTGTAATACTTGCTCCAAGACCAAAACAATGAAACATTGGCAAGGCGTTAAACATCTTATCGTTGACGTTAAAATCTAGTCTAGACATTATTTGACTGATATTTGAAGCAATATTTTTATGCGATAGGACCACTGCCTTTGGCACATTTTCTGTGCCTGAAGTAAATAGAGTTACCGCAGGATGATCAAAATTAATCATATCCAATATATTACTATAGGTTTTATCAGCAAAAAAACCATCTATAAATCCATTTATCTTACTGACAATACCAATTTCCTTTGCCACATCTTCTAAATAGCATATTTCAAACTCTTGAGAAAGCGCTAAAACCAACTCTTCCAATACGGCTTTTTCAATGAATCTTCTTGCAGTATAAATGGTTTTTATACCAACTGCTTGACATGCGCCAATAATATTTGCAGCCCCTGAGGTAAAATTAATCATCGTTGGTACTATACCTTTAGCCTGCATTGCAAGGAAAGTAACAAGAGTTACGCAAGCATTTGGCATCATTAATCCAACATAGCTGCCAGTAGGATTTTTTTTCAATAACTGATTACCAAGAACAAAAGATTTGGTGATTATCTGGCGATAATTAAGCATGTTACCATCAGCATCTTCTAATATCTGATAACCGTAACCATATATCTTGGCCGCATCTAAAAATAATTTAAAAATTGTTTGCTTTGAATCTGTCATTTTAGACATCGTCTCAGACATTATGTCGTATAATCTTTCGCTCATTCTTTGAAGTCTAACTTTATGATCAATGTCGAATAAATCTTGGGAAATATTAATCGAAGGAAATATGGTAATTTTCACCTTGCAACGAGAGCGCTTAATAGGAAAATTTTTGATCCCAGAAAAAATCGTATATTCAGGCCCCTCTATCCTAAGGGGCAAAATAACTGCCCTTCCCTTATCAGCTATCATCACTGGACCAGCATAAGTTTTCATTAATCTTCCAGTTAAGCTAATTCTCCCTTCTGGGAAAATAACTATTCTTTTATTATTTTTCAGCTCCTTAATTAAGTTTTTAATGGCCATTGGGTTGCTCGTATCAACAGGATGGGTTTTAACTATCTGCAATAGTGGCCTAATCCACCATGCTTTAGCTATTAATCTGTCGATGGCAAAAATAGGCTGATCAGGAACGTATATTGCCAGCAAAGCAGCATCCAGATAAGATACATGATTGCTCACAATCACAACTTTTTTACCAGCGTTATGAAAGTTTTCTAGTCCATTTACCTCTACATGATAAAAAGTATCGAATATAAGTTTAAATAAATAGCGCACCATATCTTTAGGCAAAAAACTTACTTCCGGTAAAAAATTATATATATATCCAGAGACTATAAACTGCATCAAACTTATCACCAAGATGATAAATGGCACAGAACAGCCCAAATAAAGAAATATTGATAGCAAGAGCGTAGAGACGCACATGAAGATACAGTTGAGTAAGTTATTTGCCGCAATAATCCTAGAGCGATAATTCGCAGAGCTAAAAGACTGCATTACAGCATATAAAGGAATAATATAGAGCCCCCCTAAGATAGAAAATAAAAATAAATCTATAATAATGCGCCAATTACGCCAATTGCTTATAAATGTAGTTAAGTTAGCTAATTCAGTCATATCATTTTCAATGGCAAGACCTCTAGAAGCAAAAAATAAATCTATACCTAAAATTGCCATTAAAATAGCAGCATTAAAAACATACTTGGTCGTTACTTCATTGTTTAATATTTTGTTGCACCAAAAGGAGCCCAACCCCACCCCAAGAGAGAAAATTGACAAAAATAGATTAATCACACTTTCATCAGCCCCCAAAGTATTTTTCGTAAAAGAAGGTATTTGCGAAAGTATGCTTGCGCCGATAAACCAAAACCATGAAATTCCAA